>CABQJA010000004.1 GCA_902464345.1 uncultured Clostridium sp. | reverse complement strand
GCGGGTGCAAACGTCCCTTCGTAGAATCATCATTCGCTCCGAAAGCTGGCGGTTATGCAACCTAAATACATTTTCGTTTCTGTCAGCCTTACTTTTATGCATGCTGTTATTGAAGGATGCTGAGAACATACCTACATTACAACTAAACGACTGGATTGGAATGTGTCAAACCAGAGCCTGCCTCCCCAGTCCCAAGATACAGGAGCGAGTCGCAGGGACGGTAATCGCATATCTGATCTGCATATCCGGTCACCGCATGGCATAAAAAAGGCACGCGAGCCTTTACTTGCCCCGCATGCCTTCGATTGGATTTAATTTTGCCGCCCAGCGTGCCGGGAAGAATCCGGCCGCCACACCTAAAATCACCGCAAAGATCACTGCACTAAATGCCAGCCAGATAGGAATCTCCGCCAGCGTTGTCCCTTTTGGCAAAGAGAGCAGCTTCACTGCAAGCTGATTTACCACCAGCCCGGAGATACCATACGATATCAGCACCCCGATTGCACCGCCGATGCCGCCCAATATCCCGGATTCTAACAGAAACAGCGAGAGCAGCTCCCCCGGGTCTGCCCCCAGAACCTTCAGCATACTCACCTCCTGCACCCGGTCATAGACCGCTGTGGTCATGGTATTTCCGATTCCAATGACCGCAACGATCAGCGCGATCATACCAATTCCCGCCAGAATCAACTGTGCGATCTTCATTGTTTTCTCGATATATTCTACAAATTCAATATTGCTTTCTGTCTGGAACCCCATATCCTTTAAGGTCTGCTCCAGTTTTTTTACAGACTTTATATCATCGGCTTCTACAATCGCACTTCCATAGATCCATTCATTATAATTCTCATCATTCTGATTGACCGGCTGTCCCGGAATTTTTCCTCCATCTGCCAGGCGTTTCAGGTATAACTTCAGTTCATCCTGATTGCAGTAGATGGAATAGGAATTCTGCTTCGTCATATCCGTAATCGGGAGCCGTACCTTTGTCTCATTATCGCTTCCTGCCTGTGAGAATGTGGTTTCCAGCTTTTTGCCGGTCAGATCTTCGGTTTCCTCGCTACTGTCACTCTCATGGATTTCTCCGTAGCTGGTTCCAGTCACTTCATTAAAAAACAGATTCAGCACCTGATTTCCCATGATCAGCTCCGGTACCCAATTATCCCCTTTTATCGGATTTCCATGCAACGTCTCTATTTCATCCAGATATTCCTGCGGTACACCATCAATTGTCCAATAGCCAACATAATTATCATATGAGAACCGGGCGTCTACGGAAAGTATCGGATAAACAGCTGCCACCGCATCCAGCTTCCGCACCTCTTCCAGCCGGCGGTCTGTGATCATCTGATCCTTTCGCTTGCCTTCTGTGATGCCCCGGATACGAATTTCCGTAACGCTTCCTTCCTCTCCTGCCATGGTCAGAAGCACCTTCTTCGTCCCCAGTCCGATTGCCAGCAGGGATACGATCGATACGATTCCGATCACAACTCCCAGAATCGTAAGAAATGTACGGATGCCCCGCTGTTTCATATTGGCCCAGCATAAATGCCATATCCATTTCATAGGCTAAAACTCCTCCAGCAGTTTTTTCTTCCTGCGTCTCCTCTGCAAAATTAACCCCACAACTCCGCCTGTGATCACAAGAGCTCCCAGTACAATGCTGGTTATCATCCAACCCTGTCCCGTATGGGTGTCATCCTTCACCTTCTCCAGATTCTCATAGACCGGCTGTGCCACCTTCAGCTCAATACTCTGAACCACGGTATGGCATTCTCCCTTCCGATCCTCATAGGAAACGGTCAGCTCATTTTTATCTCCGCTCATCTCCGATATCGCACTCGCCTTTGTCAGAAGATCTACATTTCCCCGCTTTCCGGCATCGATGGTTCCGATATACGTGTCGGCAACGGCTACATTACTTCCGCTGACACTGGCAGTCACATTATAAAGAGGCTCCTCTCCCAGATTATTTACAGAAGCTCCGATCTCTACCGTGTCCCCCAGTTCAACATCGCTGTCCGGAAGAAACACATCCGTTACCGAGCATCGTTGCTGCAAAGTAACCGGAAGGAATATGGACTCCTCAACCGTATACGGAGAGCCATCGTTTCCCTCATACTCCGATTTCAGAAGCAGCTTATAGGACTGCGTGGTCAGTCCATCCACAGCCTGCATCGCAAATGTAAACTCGGATTCACTTCTGCCGGCCAGCTTCTCCAGATATGCCGTACCCGCTCCATCCACCGGAAGAAATTCGCCCTTTTCCGTGGAGATGGTAAGCTTCAGATTCCGGATGGAATTCGCCGCTGTATTCTTCAGCGTAATATGTAACGTGAACGGCTGTCCCGCCACGATTTCTCCTTCTTCAATCGAATAATTGGACAGCATTACCCGCGGAGTAGCGGCCTGCGCCTCCTGCACATTCAGTGCCAATACCAGTATCAGAATCAATACCGGAATCAGAAATCGATACGCTTTCCTTTGTGTAACTTTGATTCTCTGTCTCACTTCCTGCATGGCTTATCCCTCCACAATTTCTCCATCTGCGATCTTAATGATCCGGTCTGCCTCTCTTGCCAGATCAATGTTATGTGTGATCAGAACCAATGTCTGATTCAGCTTTTTCACGGAGCTTTGTAACAGTGCAATAACCTCATTTCCATTCTTGGAATCCAGGGCTCCGGTCGGCTCGTCTGCCAGAATTAAGGATGGCTGATTTGCCAGAGCTCTTGCAATTGCCGTTCTCTGCTGCTGTCCACCGGACAACTGATTCGGCAGATGCTTTCTCCGATCCTGCAGTCCCAGTAATTCCATGATCTGCTCGACATATTCCCGATCCGGTTTTCTGTGATCCAGAAGAATCGGCATGGTAATATTTTCCTCCACGGTCAGTACCGGAATCAGATGGTATGCCTGAAAGATAAATCCGACCTTCCGCCGACGGAAAATTGCCATCTGCTCATCATTTAACTTCGTGATATCCTTGCCGTCCACCACGACCTTGCCGCTGGTCGGTGTATCCACACCACCCATGACATGAAGCAGGGTAGATTTGCCGGAACCGGAAGCACCTACGATTGATACGATTTCCCCCTGTTTCACCGTCATGCTGACATCATGCAGACCCCACACTCTGCTGTCGCCTTCTCCATATACCTTTGTGACATGTTCCATTGTTACAATATCCATATTGATTCCTCCTGATTTTCCACTTCGTACTTGCCAGCTTTTTCTTACTTTCTATTCTGAATCAGTCTCCACCTGTTGTCAGATCACCGATCATATCCCGTGTCATATGACGCATTGGAGCATAAATGGATCCGACCAGAAGCAGGAATGAGCCTGCGATACAGATCGGTATCATCGCCCACGGGAAATAATACGGAATCTGCACCAGCTGCATGATGTAATAATACAGCCCTGCACTCAGACCACATCCGATGGTAATGCCAATGAGATTTGACACCAGGGTTGTGATCACGCCTTCCAGAAGTGTCATCTTCAGAATCTCACCTCTGGTCGCTCCAAGCACCTGCAGCTGTGCAAACTCCTTTCGCCGCAGATGAAGATTGCTCGCCGTTGCATTGATAAAATTCAACGAATACATCAGCACCACAAAGGTCAGAATCAGGACTGCGATCGCTACCTGCCATTTTGTGCCCTCCAACAGCGTGTACACATCCCGATATCCGGAAACCGTGCATATGGCATCTCCATAATAGGAGCCTTCCCACATTCCATTTGTAATTTCATAATAGGTATTCTGCAATTTTTCGCTGAGCGTTCCGTTCTTTATATGATACGCCATACCCGTCATCATGCTCTCATCCGTACCTGTTGTCATGTAATATTGCTGTAGCGGAAGGATCCACCCGCTCTCTCCCATACTGTCTTCATCAACAATTCCCCTGTTCATATTCGGGTCTCTTGAGACAATGCCCTCAATGGTATATGTCTCATAATCTCCTTCTGCCAGTAATTGCTTCCAGCAACGGTAAGCCGCGTATTGTTTCTTCTGATAATACCGGTTCTGGATCTCCTCTGTCGGTGTCAGCTCGACACTCAGTTCATATTCCTGTACAACATCCAGCAACCAGCTCGGATGCTCTTCATCCTCTCCCCCGGTCGTCCCAAGCTTTGAAAGCTCCTGATCCCGCTCAGCATCCAGCTTCTGAATCTCCGACTGCATCATTTCCCGGAACCGCTTCATATTCACAATGTCAATCGTGTCTCCCAGCTGATAGTCAAGCATCGTGATCGTCTTCGTTATATAACCATCATCTGTTTCTATTACCCTTCGTGACTCCGGATTGACCAGAATGATACCATGGTCGCTGAGGTCAACCGTACCGGCTGTCAATGCAGACTTACAACGTGCCAGATCCGCATCATCATATCCGTAGCAGGTATCTGCTGCCAACAGCTTGGCACACCAGCCAATCTGTCCCTCGTTCTGCTCCTTCTCCTCTCCGGCTGCCAGTGTACTCTCCTGTTCTTCCCGCTCCTGCAATTTGCTCAATATATTCTGAGTAAAATCCGGATTGCCCAGATATTCCAGATAGTCATTTGTATAATGACCGGTCTCATAATCCCGTAACCAGATATCTGCCGAGTACTCCCGCTTGCTGTCAGTTACTTCCGGAAAATCATTCATGGCTGCCAGCTGGTCGGTCGCCGGAAGCGATGCATGTACTTCATCTATGGTTTCTATGACATTTAAGGAATTTAAGAAATAGAGCTGATAATATCCGTACCTGTTTCGCGTATCCTGCGTATACTTTCCTACCGAAAAGCCAATTCCCGTAACCGTCATGATCATGGCAATTCCAATTGCCATGGCCGCTGTCGTTCTTCTGAATCTTCCGGGATTGCGCATCAGACTCTTATATGCATAATCCCCTTCCATACCGAAGATCTTGCCGAAGATACCGCTCTTCCGGGCTTTCGCCTTTTCCTTCTTAATCCGGTACTCACCGCGGATCGCACTGACCGGAGACATTTTTGTGATCAGCTTGCTGTTTTCTCCCATCGTAAAATAAAGATCTCCTAGGAAGAAGATCAGAAGCACCGGAATAATTAACGGCTGAAATCCAAGCGGAAGACGTAAAACTGCTACCAGGCCCAGGCTGACTCCGATACCGAGTACCAGGCCGATACCGATGCCGATCAGCTCAAGAATCGCTCCCTGCAGGTACATCAGACCCTTTAACTGCTTACTGGTCGATCCGATGCAGCGCAGATTTCCATAGTCCCGAATATTTTCCAGAGCGTCCAGCTGAATTGCATTCCGGACGATTCCGACGCCGAAGATTGCTATAATATAGGCGATCATCAGACTGAAATAAACGAAGACCAACACATCATTCTTGTCACTTCCCTGAAAATACCCGCTTGCGACCCAGTCGTTGATCTCTCCTTCCACACCATACTCTCCACACAGATCTGTAAACTGCCGCTCCAGTGTGTACGGATTTCTAACGTTAATGTACAGACAATTCTGATATTGAATGTCCTGTTCCACCCCATGAATATCATGGTCATAATATGGGCCGATATAAGCACTCGCGATCCGGTCATCCTCTAAGATTGCCTGTGCCTGCGCTTCTGACTGTGTGAAAAGAATCGCCTCGTAATCTCCATCGGCTCTTGTTTCCTCCCGGAACTGCAGCAGAAAACAAAATACCACATTCAGAAAAGCCGTAACCAGAATAGCTGTAATAATAACACCTAAGATTGCAATTCGGTTCCTGCTCTTATTCATCTTCAAATAACGTAACGCCAGACCCTTATAATCCTTCATAGTCTCCCTCCACAATATATCTCCATAACATAAATAGGTATTGCCTTTTATTGACAATACCTATTATAACTGCTCTATATTACGTTTCGGTGACTTGGAATCTTACAGAATTGTAAGAAAAGCCATTCACAGAAAATCTGCCGGATTATTAGTTCCCCCAGACTTCCTCTGCTACTTCCTTTACAAGTCTGAGTTTTGCCCACTGCTCTTCCTCTGTCAGCTTATTGCCGATCTCACAGGAAGCAAAGCCGCACTGCGGGCTCAGATACAGGCGCTCCAGCGGAACATAGTTCGCTGCTTCATGGATTCGGTTGATTACAAGCTGCTTATCCTCCAGCACCGGTGACTTGGTCGTGATCAGTCCAAGAACCACTTTCTTATCTCCGGAAACCTTTGCAAGCGGTGCAAATCCACCGGATCTCTCATCATCAAACTCCAGGAAGTATGCATTTACATTCTCTTCTCCGAATAAGATATCCGCAACGGAATCATATGCTCCTTCACTTGCATAAGTAGAATGGAAGTTACCCCGGCATACATGTGTATTTATGATCATATCCTTCGGTGCATTCGCGATAACCTGATTGTTAATATCCTTATGTGCCTTCTGAACCTCGATCAGGCCTTCTCTGGTTGTTCCGTAGAGGGTATGACCGATCTTATCCGCAAACATACCCCAGGTACAATCATCCAGCTGTATATTTCTGCAGCCTGCAGCATACAGATCATTGATCACCTTACCATAACCTTCTACAATATCATTTACCAGATCTTCATCCTTTTCATAATATTTCTCTGTATTGATCCGGTTGAACGGCATGGTAAACTGTGCCAGGAACTGTGCCGGTGATGGCATCGTCTGCTTTGCTACCGTGTTCTCATCTTCGAGTGCCTTCACGAACCGGAAATGTTCTACAAACGGATGCTCCTTGGATAATCCAACCTTTCCGACAATGTAGGTATCATCCACCATAGCCGCCTCTCCATGGAACGGAAGACCCGTCTTGGTCGGTGTATGGCCAATACCATCAAATCCCCACATAAAATCAAGATGCCAGGTCGCTCTCCGGAATTCACCATCTGTGATCACACGATAACCGAGCTCCTTTGTCTTAGCTACAAGCTCTGTAATGGCCTCGTCTTCCACTACCTTTAATGCAGCATAGTCAATCTTGCCCTCATCGAATTCTCTTCTTGCTTTCTTTAACTTTTCCGGTCTCAGAAAGCTACCTACAAAATCATATCGAAACGGTGTCTGTAATGTACTCATAATTCTATCCTCCATACCTGTTTATTTAATAATCGTTTGAATCTGAGGATAGTATATCAACCCTGATACCATTTGAAAAATACATAAAAAACGAGGTTACCTATAGTTTCAATCTATAGACAGATGCTTTTTTAATGCATCTAAATAGGAATACGCATACTTACTGAACAGTATATTCTTCTTTCTGATGATTCCGATTCTCATTGTACAGTCTACCTCAAGCGGTCTGGCAATAATGCTGTCACCGTTTAACTTCGAATCGATCACACCGGAGCTGACGGTAAAACCATTCAAGCCGATCACCAGATTAAATAAGGTTGCTCTGTCCCGCACCTGAATATTTTTCGGGAAGTCCAGCACACTCAGGAACTCCTCGGAATAGTAAAAAGAATTCCGTTCTCCCTGTTCAAAAACCAGATACGGATACGGCTTTAGCTGTTCCACTGTAATCTTCTCCTGTCCCGCCAGCGGATGATCCTTGCAGATAAACACATGCGGTGCCGCAACAAACAGCTCCTCGAAGATCAGCTCCTGTTTCTTGATCATCTTACTGAGAACCTCTTCATTGCTCTCTGACAGATAGATAACTCCGATCTCACTTTTCCCCTCCGTTACATCATCTATGATCTCACCGGTCTGCGTTTCCCTTAATATAAAGCTATACTGATCCGCATCATACTCCTTGATCAGATCTACAAATGCGTTCACCGCAAAGGAGTAATGCTGACAGGAAACCGAAAATCTGGGTCTCCTTCTCACCCCCGTACCAAAATGCTCCTTCATGATGTCTGCCTGCTCCAGAAGCATTCTGGAATATGACAGCAGCTCCTCACCCTCTCTGGTAAGCACGACACCGCGATTTGATCTGGAAAATGCCACGATTCCCATTTCTTTTTCTAGATTATGAATTGCACTACTGAGGCTTGGCTGTGCAATAAACAGCTTCCCCGCCGCTTCTGTAAGACTGCCGCATTCTGCCACCGTTACGTAGTATGCTAATTGCTGTAATGTCATATTCTGCTCCTCTGCTGTACTATTGTTTACATTTCCATAAAGCCGGCCATCCTTTTTATATAGCCTGGTTCTGACCTGCCACCTTCTTTATCAGCTCATTAAATCTCTTATAATGCACCGGCGGTATATTATGTGCCGCCTTGCTCCAGATCTCATATCTGCAGTTCGGATTACACTTTGCCAGTGCCTTTACGCTTTCCGTTACCTCTTTCTGTTCCTTTTCACCGGCAAGTGCATATACCGGAATCTTTACATTCTCAAATCCTTTTACCGACTCCAATGTGATTCCGTTGTCAACTGCATTATGGACGGTTTCTATCTTCAAATTCTGCATCTGCTCCACAAACTCTTTGCGCTGTTCCTTCGGAAGACCGTTCATCATTCCAACCAGATTGCAGAACCACCGCTTCTTAAATGAATGAAATTGCTTTTCATTCTGCTTCATCGCATACTGCAGCATTGCCTCATTCTTATCCAGCCACGGACTTACAAGAATCGCAGCCGTAAACAGCTCCTCATGCTCCGTCACCAGCTTAAACGCCACCTGCGCTCCCAGTGAAAATCCTACCAACAGGACCTTCTGTCCTAATGATGCAATATATGTCGCCAGTTCACGAACCTGTGCCTCCGTATCGAATATTTTATCCGTTTCATTTCCGTATCCCATCAGATGCGGAATGATCAGATGATAGTTTTCCGCCAGAACATACTGCCTTCCAAACGAATGCACGAAATTAGCACCGTGCAGCATTACGATAATCTGCTCATTCTCTTTTCCATATTCCTCCAAATGCATATTCATCTTCCCCTTTCTGCTTTTTCATACAAGTGACCTTTTATTTCAAAAAAGTAAGTATAAACCACGTATAGTTTCCAACCTCACTCTTTACGCGGATACTGCCTCCCATGCCTTCTACTATCGACTTTGTTAATGACAACCCGATTCCTACGCTGTTCGGGTTTACTTCCTGATGTACCCGGTAGAAACGTTCAAAAATATGCGGAAGCTCCTCCTCCGCAATCCCCACGCCCTCATCCTTCACATAGATCCGGGTATAAATCTGTGTCTGCTCTACCTCAATCTGAATCCGGGTATTCTCACCGGAGTAATCAGACGCATTTTTTAAAAGATTGATCACTGCCTCGACCAGCCAGTCTCTGTCACAATTCAACCGGCATTCCGGCTCACAGGTGATCTCCAATATCTGATTCCGTTTACCGGTCAGATATCGAATGCCCTCGCCAGCCTCTGACAGCAACGGAAGCAGCAGTACATCCTGCTTCTCAAACTGAATCGCTCCGGCTTCTATTCTGGCTAACTTTAGCATAGACAGAACCATCCACTCCATACGATTCAACTGATTCTGTGCTTCACGAAGCACCTGCTTCCGTTTCTCCTCGTCCTCTACCTTATCCTCTACCAGGAGATCTACGAATACATTCAGAGATGCCAGCGGTGTCTTCAGCTGATGGGAAATATCCGAGATAATATCCCGCAGAAACAGCTTCTCTTCCATCTCCCGGTTTTGACTCTCCTTCAACGCATAAACCATTTTATAAAAATTGCTGTACATGATTCCAATCGTGCCATCCTGATAGTCCTCCGATGGCGGATCGATTCCTTTCTCCATCATGTCATTCATGATCTGCGATGCATGTTCCATATTCTTATACGCATGATTTAACATCCGATAAACAACGATATAAATTATCACAAGAAAGAATGCGGTGAACCCGATCACTCCGATACTTCTCCAATCCCAGTATCCCCATGCGATCAGACACCAGATGGCGATAACCGCCAGAAATATAACTGTCAGAATTCCATATATGATTCGAAACCGATTTCTCTCATAATCACTTCGCATGCCCGTCTCCCTCTGTGTATCCATCGTTACAATCGCACAGAACCCCAGCACCGCTGAGGTTCTGTCCTTTAATTACCTTCTGTCCGGTCATCCTTACGGCGGAACCGGTAGCCGACACCACGGACGGTCTCGATCCATTCCGCATCCGCACCCAGCTTATCCCGCAAACGTTTCATATATACCGACAATGTATTATCATCCACAAAGCTTTCTCCGGTGTCATAAATCCGTCCCAGAAGCTGATTTCTGGTCAGCACGATTCCTTCATTCCGGATAAACTCCTGCAACAGGCGCAGCTCATTCGGCGTCAGATCGACCAGCTGATCCGCCTGAAGAAGCCGCAGCTCTTTCCTGTAAAATCTATGGCTTCCAAAGACATAAATCTCATCCGCATCCGTCCGCTTTGCAGCATCCTGCCGTGCATTCCGAAATCCTGCCCGCCGAAGATTGGCGGCAATTCTTGATAACAGCTCTTTGACACGGTATGGTTTCGTCACATAATCGTCCGCTCCAAGCTCCAGACCCTGCACAATATTCACTTCTTCTCCGACTGCAGTCAGGAAAATAATCGGAATCTGCATATTCGTCTGCCGCACCTCCTTGCAGAAGGTATAACCGTTTCCATCCGGCAGCATCACATCCAGCAGGATCAGATCCGGGTTGTCTGATTGCATAACCTCTCTGGCTCTCCGGAGTGTTCCGGCCTGAATAACGGTATACCCCTCTGCCCGGAGTGTATATTCTGTTCCCATTGCGAGGGCAAAATCATCCTCTACCAGTAATATTTTACCTGCCATCATTTCCTCTCATCGTTTTACAACAGGCTTTTATTCCAATGTAAAGTTTCCTACAATCTCACCTAATGCCTGTGCCTTCTCCTGATTTACCGCTATCATTTCTTCTTCATCTGCCATCTTATCAACGATTTCAGATGTCTTTTCTGCTATCATAGAAATACCTTCTGCCGATTCTTCTGTCATACGTCTGATACCATTTACCGCTTCTGTAATCTCTTCAATCGCAGCTCCCAGATTCCGAACAGCTTCCCCTATCTCACACATATTCGTCTCATAATTTCCGGCATCCTCTGCATACTGCTCACCGACCTGCATGAAATGATTATAATCTGATAAAACCGTATTTTCCAAAAACTCTGTAGATGTGTTCAGACACTCTGCCATACTACCCACCGCTTCATATATTTCTTTAATAATACCGTCAATATCATTAATCGTATTTTGTGTCTGATTTGCAAGGTTACCAATCTCATCTGCTACAACTGCGAAGCCACGTCCGGATTCACCGGCTCTTGCTGCCTCGATGGATGCATTCAGTGCAAGCAGGTTCGTCTGTGCGGAGATTTCCATAATGGTATGTGTCAGCTCATTAATACGCTCAACCGCCTTTGACTTCTCAATTGCCAGCTCGGTCTTCTGTCTTACCTGCTGATACATCTCCTTCGTCCGCTCTGTCGCTTCCTGTGTTGTATCACTCAGACTCTTAGCCCTTGCTAATATCTTCTGGGAATCTTCCTCGCCATTTTGGGAAAGATTCATAATATCCTTCGTATTCTTATTTACGGTTTCTATATTCTGTGAAACAGTTTCCACCGTTGCTGAGGATTCCTCCATAGCTGCCGCCAGCTGCTGCGTGGTTGCCGAATTATCGCTGCACATCTCACCAACACCTTTTGAGCTATTCTTCAGGTGTCCTGCATTTTCCATAATAACAGTCCCGGTTTCCTCCAGCTTCTGCACTATATCGGCTAATCGTTCATTCATCTCCTGCATTGCCTGGGACATAAGACCTGTCTCATCTTTTCTCCGGCTCAGCTCCTGCATTTTTTCATCCTGTGCCAGATTCAGTTCCGAGATCTGACGCATCATCCGGGTTGCATGCTTAATCGGAGAAACGATTCCCGCACTCATAAAAAATCCTGCCAAAGCAGATACTATAACAGCAATCACTCCTGCCACAAAAGTCATCCGCCCTATAGCGCTTGAAGCGGACTGTATCTCAGACTTTGGCACTGCCATTACCAGTTTCATGCCATTTCCCAGCTTACTATAACAGCCTACCTGCTTCTTTCCGTTCAGAGTATAATTCAGTTCCTTTCCCTCTTTTGACTCATCCAGTAGATCCTCATTCAGGCTTTTTAATTCACCGGCATTTACATCTGTTATCGCCGTACCGAACTCAAGATTTTTATGATACATAATCTGATTTGCAGAGTTCACAATATATGCACTGCCTGTTTTATATAACTGAATCTCTTCTGCAACGGATTCGATCTCACTGAAATCAATATCCATTCCGACAACGCCTACCGACACGCCATCTACATAAATCGGCACAACATAAGAAATCATATAAACATTAATATTGGAATTCAGGTACGGATCCATCCAGGTAGCCTCACCATTCTGAATCGGTATATAATACCAGCCCACATGTGCTACGTCATCCGAATCATAAACGCTGAAATCGGTTGGTGTCAGCTGATCAAAATCCGCATCTGCCGACTCCCGGGATGCAAAAATTCCGGACGTTGGCTCCGTAAATTCCGGATTATACCGGATATAATAGGTTAACGCACCTTCTGTATTTCTGGCGAACTCCAGTGCAGTCGGCCGTAACTGTTCCGTATATGTCTCTACGTACTTTGCATCTGTCCGGAATGCCTGCAGGTCTGTCAACGACTGCTCTGCCACCTCTGCCAATGTATCTACAGACTGCTCCACCCGGCTCAGTGTTGTATTAATCTCACGGCTGCTGTTATTACATTCCAGTGCCATAATCTTGCTCGCATTCTGATTTGACACACTTAGCATACCTGTCAAGGTCAATCCCCCACAGATTACCGTTGAAATAATCGTACAGATCATTAATAAAATAATAATTTTTGCTTTAATCGTCCTCATATGTATCCCCTTTCCTTCTCCTGCCTCTAAAGTGTACAACACCCTCTTACACTTTAGCACAATCCATGCTATTTCGCAATTCTTTATACCCCTATACGTCCTTCAATGAAAAAACAGGAAAGCCAAATCCGGCTTTCCCGTTTCATTACGTCCTGCTTCAGAACAGTCTTATTTATTCTCCATGCGAGCCTTTAATTTCTCACGCTGTTCCTCATAACCAGGCTTACCCAGTAATGCGAACATGTTCTTCTTGTAGCTCTCAACACCCGGCTGATTGAATGGGTTAACACCCAGAACATAACCGCTGACACCACAAGCGAACTCGAAGAAGTAGAACAGCTCACCTAAGCAATACTCATCCATATGCGGAATTGTGATCTTTAAGTTCGGGATCTGACCATCTACGTGTGCCAGGATCGTACCCATCATAGCCTGACGGTTAATGAAATCAACCGTTCTTCCTGCCAGATAATTCATGCCGTCCAGATCATTGTCTTCCTGCTCCATGATGATCTTTCTTCTTGGATTCTGAACATCCAGAACCGTCTCAATATGGTTCTTGGTACCATCCTGAATAAACTGACCCAGAGAATGAAGATCGGTTGTAAAGTCGCAGGCGGTTGGGAACAGCCCCATTCCATCCTTACCTTCAGACTCACCGAACAGCTGCTTCCACCACTCACCGATGTAATGAACGGATGGAGTATAGTTTGCCAGAATCTCCATAGTCTTACCCTTTTCCAGTAAGATGTTACGGATAGCGGCATACTGCAGTGCATAGTTCTGCTCAAACGGCTGTGTCAGGCAGAAATCTCTGGAATATGCAGCACCTTCCATTAACTTATCAATATCTGCTCCGGATACAGCGATCGGAAGAAGACCTACAGCTGTTAATACAGAGAAACGTCCTCCGACATCATCCGGAACTACGAATGTCTCATAACCTTCTGCATCTGCCAGATTCTTCAAAGCGCCCTTTGCCTTATCGGTTGTTGCATAGATACGCTTTGCTGCCTCTGCCTCACCGTACTTCTCAATCAGAAGACGCTTAAACAGACGGAATGCGATTGCCGGCTCTGTGGTAGTACCGGACTTTGAAATAATATTAATAGAGAAGTCGCGATCTCCAACAACCTCTAACAAATGCTCCAGATATGTGGAACTGATGTTATTTCCGGCGAAGAAAATCTGTGGAGTCTTACGCTGCTCCTTTGGAATCACATTATAGAAACTATGTCTTAATGCTTCAATGGCTGCTCTTGCACCAAGGTAAGAACCACCGATACCGATTACGATCAGGATCTCAGAGTCGCTCTGAATCTTTGCTGCTGCCTTTTTAATTCTGGCAAACTCCTCCTTGTCATAATTAATAGGAAGGTCTAACCAGCCCAGGAAATCATTTCCTGCTCCGGTACGGCTTACCAGGACTTCCTTCGCATCCAGGACACGCTTGCTCATTGCCTTCAGATTATCATCTGAAACCATAAATTTTGCATTACTGTAATCAAAACTGATATTGTAATCCATTGCTTCTTCTCCTTGCTCTCGTTCATATATTTACCGAATAATTCTACTTATCCAGCATCCAAGAATGATTGTAGCAGAGCAGCTATTGAAATTCAAGACAAAATCCGACGGTATTTAAAAATGGCAGAACTCATCCACGGTTCCGAACCGGTATCCTGCCTCCCGCAGATTCCGGATCAGCTGTGGAAGTGCCTGTGTATTCGCACTGGACACGTTATGAATCAACGGCATGGCTCCCGGATGACAATATTTATCAAAATGCTGCAACACATAATCCGGAGACGGCTGATTATTCACATCATAATCCAGATACGCAATACTCCAGAATAACGTACAGTATCCCATATCCTCGCATAACTGCAGGGTCCGCTCGCTGTACTCACCCTTTGGCGGCCGGATATATGGATCCATTTCATATCCGGTTGCTTCCTTCATATAGTCTGCACATCCCTGGATCTCTGCTCTCTGCTCCTCAATGCTAAGGCCCGGAAGGCTCGGATGGGTAATCGTATGATTTCCTACCATGTGCCCTTCCTCCTTCATCCGTTTGACCAGATCCGGATTATCCCGGATAAATGTCTGTGTCACGAAAAAGATGGCCTTTACATCCGCTTCCTTTAGCGTATCCAGAATGGCAGGTGTATATCCGTTCTCATATCCGCAGTCAAAGGTCAGATAAATAACTTGATCTGTCGCATTTTTGTTTACATAATAGGCGTGATATTGCTCAATATCAAAATCCTCCTGACATCCGGAAGGCTGGTGGTCTTCATTCCGTTTAAACCACCATGCCTGCAGCTCATTGCTGATTGCTGCATATTCCTCTGCCGACCGTTCCACGATCTCGGTCGTCCCTGCACCGGAGCTGCTCTGCTCCGTTGCTGCTGCCTGACCGGTTTCAGAAGTGCTACCCCCGGGCGATTCCTTCTGTTCCGTCCCGGAATCACCCGCTTCCGACGCATTGGAAGAGCCATTCTCTTCACTTCCGGACTCCATGCCGGTCTCTCCGCCTGTCAGATCCTCACTGCTTTCAGATCCCTGATTCATTTCCACTACCTTGATCTCATTGCAACCACTCAGACCCAGTAACAGGATTCCCATACACAAAAGTCCAAGTAGTCTGTTCAACCTCTTTCTTATCATACCTGCTCCTTCTTCCATTAACTTGAGAAGAAATTCCGTAAGACCTGTGCGACCAGTTCCGCATCCTGCCCTGCTGCCGCCTGCTCCATTGCCTCGACCGGCTGTGCCTCCTCCGATGACAGCTCCTCCTGCTGCTCTGCGAGCGGAGCCGGTTCTGCAAAACCGTTTACAGGGCGGGAATCCCCCCGCCCTGCGTCCCCTGTCTGTGTACGCCGCAGCCGTTCCTGTCGGCTTGAGATCGGTCGTTCCAGTCGGTTTTTCAGATTATTTTCCAGATAATCTTCGATATTCGCCTGAAGTCGGTCATAGGAACCTTCTACTCGAAATATATTCTCCATACTGATCAAACATGCACAGGAAATGATCGTTGCAAACAGGATACTGAAGATCACCTCTTCCCCGTATCCCCTATGTATGCTGTTCACAATTCCCAATCCGCCACCTGCAACTGCCAGCAGCGCCATTTCCATCGTCATGCCCGCCCACGTCCTGATGGGTATTCCACATAGCTTGAGTTTCAGAAGATATTTATCCACATAGGCATGGATGTTATACACCTGTCGATTCATAGTCAGACTGTTTTCATAATGATTCCGGATTTCCCGCAGCTGTTTGCCCGTTGCGGATGTCATATTTTCCGATTCTTTTAATAACCGCCGGAATCTCCCCTGAAGAATCAGCCTGCACAGGATTCCGACAATACACACTCCTGCAATGAAATATACAAACCTGCTCTGATTTTCTACCATATTCCATAATTCCTGCATAATACGTTCCTCCCAATTTATGTTTTAAACGATCCCGCTGCGCTCAGTTTCGTTCCTGTAAAGTATTGCATTTGTGAAATTATGAAATCAACTTGAGAACTCCGACATTTTCCCGTTTCTTACGACAGGTTTCCTCATGCCTGCAGGATCTGAAGGTCTTTTTTAACCTCCTCATAGATCTGCTCAGGATCCTCTCCCGTAAAAAACTGCCCGTTCTCGTATAAAATCCTGCCTGCCACCATAGTCAGCAGGACATTTTGCTTGGATCCGCTATACACCAGATTCTTGACCAGATTATGCTCCGGCTGCATATTCGGCTGATGAAGGTCGATCACGATCAGATCTGCCTGTTTTCCCTCAGCAATGCAATCACAATCCTTCAGTCCCATCGCTGCCGCACCACCGGCCGTTGCCATCTTCAGTACTGCCTCCGCCGGACAGGCTGCCGCATTCTGCTCCCGCAGCTTCGCCAGACCGGTGACCAGAAACATTTCCCGAAACATATCGAGACAATTATTACTTGCCGGCCCATCCGTACCGATTGCCAAGGGAATCTCCCGTTCCAGCATGGCACAGATCGGTGCAATGCCGCTCGCAAGCTTGGCATTGCTTGCCGGATTCGTTACCACGTAGATACCCTTTTCCTTTATAATATCCAGATCTTCTTCCGATACATGTACGCAGTGGAATCCACCACCGCCATGCTCCCAAAGGCCCATCTCCGCCAGTGTCTTTACCGGACTGCTACCATACCGTTCCTCACAACCCGCTACCTCCGCCGCCGTCTCCGACAGATGTGTGTAGACCGGTGCCCGGTACTGTCCGGCCAGTGCCGCCAGATCCCGCAGTAAACCCTCGGAGGTTGTATATTCCGCATGGAATCCCAGCTGATAGGAGATCAGCGGATGATACTGATTGTATTTCCGATAGAAGCCTTCCAGCGTCTCGATGGAATCTTTAAAGTCATTTAAGGTACCACAAAGAACCGTCCGAAATCCCATCTCCAGATTCGCACGAGCATTTGCCTCCGGCTCCACATACATATCAAAGCTGGCTGTGATACCGCTGGTCAGATATTCCAGCACCGCCAGCTTTGTAAAATGATAGATCATTTCCGGTGTCAGCTTCGCCTCCATCGGAAACACCTGCTTATATAACCAGTCCTGTAATGGCATATCATCGGCATAAGAACGCAGAAATGTCATCGGTGAATGCGTATGTGCATCCTTAAAGCCGGGCATCAGAAGATTGCCGTGAAGATCAATCTCACGTTCAAACGAGATCCCCGCCTGCACTCCATCCTTTCCGGCCTTCTCTGCCTGTGTCCGGCAGAACTCCCGCACCTGTCCGGCATCTCCTGCCAGAACGATCCGGTCCCGGTCCACCCAGACCTCACACGACTCCTGCACCTGAAGCTCTCCATCCATTGTCAGAAGCTTACCATTATAGAAACGAATCATAGTCTCACCTACTCTTCCGGATATACCAGCTGTTCTGCTGCGATGCAATATAATACTTCATCCAGATATTTCTTTGCCAGATAGTTGGCCATCGGAAGATTCATATCCAGATAATTACCGCAGTCTCTCGGGGATGCTCCAGGCACCTCACCCTGATAATCTGCAATAAATTCATACATCCGGGTTAATAATGATACGATATCAATGGACTCATAATCCCCTGCAAGCAGCAGATAGAATCCGGTTCTGCATCCCATTGGTCCGAAATAAACCACTTTGCTTCCATATTCCTTATCATTTCTTAAAAAGGTAGCACCCAGATGCTCGATGGTATGTACCTCTGCCGTATTCATCACCGGCTCGTAATTCGGTCTGGTCATCCGGATATCAAAGGTCGTCACAACCTCAGAACCGATATGATCCTTCCGGGACACATAAACACCCGGTATTAAGTTTAAATGATCCACTGTAAAGCTTGCTATTTTTTCCATTATACACGCACCACCATTTCTAAGATTAATTTTACGGAGTTCTGAATTGCCTGTGCTTCAAAGGTCGGATAATCCATGTGAGCACTGTCATCTGCCTTGTCGGAGATCGCACGAATGATGACAAACGGTATATGATTCAGATACGCAGCCTGAGCGATCGCAGCACCCTCCATCTCACAGCAGCATGCCTGAAAACCTTCGGTGATCTGATCCTTCCGTTCCCGCTTCGCTACAAACTCATCTCCACTGGCAACTCTTCCGGTAAAGATGCCAAGCTCCGGCAATACCTTCCGACAGCTGGCTTCCGCAGCCTCTATCAGCTTCTGATCTGCCGGAAACGACCAGGTATCCATCCGTGGGATCTGTCCCGGCTTGTAACCGAACGCAACCGCATCCATATCATGTTGCACCGCATCTGTGGAAATTACAATATCCCCAATATTAATCTCGGCCTGCAATGAGCCGGCAATTCCGGTATTTACAATCCCATCTACCTGATAATCATCTGCCAGAATCTGTGTGCAGATCGCAGCATTTACCTTTCCGATTCCGGATCGGACTACTACAACCTCTTTTCCTTCCAGCTTTCCCTGATAGAATTCCATGGATGCCTTTGCCTGCACCCGGACCTCCGTCATCTGCTCCTTTAACTTCTCCACTTCTTCTTCCATTGCGCCAATGATTCCAAGCATGTCATTTCCTCCTTCTGGTGTCTTATCCTTTGCATGGGGTCTCCGTTATCCGGAGACCCGCTTTCCTATATTATGATCTAACGTTGATTATCATAGTCCTTCACATTACTGCAATATTTCAGTGCCGTTGCACGGCTGATCCGGCCCTCACGTTCCAGCCGCTTCAGGTCTGCATTCATGGTATGCATTCCGGTAGAACCGCTGCTGATAATGCTGGATGTGATCTGATGGGTCTTATTCTCACGGATCTGGTTGGCAATCGCATCGGTATTCAGCAGAACCTCTGTCGCAATCGTCATACCGCCATGAATATCTTCCTCCGGAACCAGCACCTGTGTCACAATACCCTTTAATACATTCGCCAGCTGTGTTCTTGCCTGTGCCTGTCCATGGGATGGGTACGCATCAATAATACGCTCAATCGTCTGTGCGGCACTGGAGGTGTGTAGAGTGGACAGTACCAGATGTCCGGTCTCTGCCGCCGTAATTGCTGCACTGATCGTCTCATAATCCCGCATTTCACCGACAAGAATAATATCCGGATCCTCCCGGAGGGCAGAATGTAATGCCTTTTCAAAGGTCGGTACATCCTTCCGGATCTCCCGCTGATGAATCATGGACTTAGCATGATAATAAACGTATTCGATCGGATCTTCAATAGTTATTACGTGTTTTGCCTGATTTTTATTCACATAATCGATCATAGATGCCAATGTGGTTGTCTTGCCGCTTCCTGTCGGACCTGTGATCAGGATCAGTCCTCTCGGCTCATTGATCAACTTCCGCACCGCCTGTGGAATCTCCAGTTCATCAAAGGTCGGGATCTTATCATTCAGGATTCGATAGGTCGCTGCCAGATTATTTCTCTGATGATAAATATTTGCTCTGACACGTACCCCGCCCGGCAGCATGATCGCCATATCCAGATCTTCTCCCGCCAGCACCTGACTGCGCTCCTGCTCTGACAGACATTCCAGAATCATGTTCGTTGACTCCTCAGCGGTCGGAATCTCATCCAACATCTTAAGCTTGCCGAACTGACGGATCGCCAGTGAGGTGCCGACTGTAATATGTACGTCTGAACACTTCTCCTGTTTTGCAAATTCAATTAAATCATAAAAATTCATTCCCATTTTCTGTCCTCCTCTTACCGGATCTCCTCACCCGGTTTCTTCTTTCTTTTCTTGTCCTCATACATCAGCTGATCGGCTGTCTTCATAAGCTCCGGAAGATTGTACTCCTTCTTTCCATAGGCAACTCCCACCGCGATCACACAATGGATACCATCCTCCAGTGTATTTAACCGCTCTAACTCCTTCTCCCAGCGCTCTAACAGTGTCTGCGTTTCCTCTGTGCTCACATCACAGGCTATCATCAGGAATTCATCGCCGCCCATCCGGTATCCATGTACCCGGTTACTGGTCACCTTCCGGATACTGTTTGCCGCTTTGATCAACAGCTTATCTCCGGCCTCATGTCCGTAAGTATCGTTCATGACCTTCAGATTATTCACATCAAAATTAAAGATCGCAATCGACTCCTGGTTCAGATATGCATCCTCGATCATAGACAGATATTTACCCTTGTTATAAAGTCCTGTCAGATGATCATGCTCGCTGTCATAGATCAGCTTCTCTCGCATGATACCGTTTTCCAGGTACAGCCGGATCACACTTAACAGTGTACTTTCCTTCATAGACTCTTGATCGGTGTTCGGCCACAGGGACAGATATACGGCATATTTCTGTCCGGATACGATGCCCTTGCAGAGCATCCGGAACTGGCTGTCCTCATTGCTGCCGCTCAGTCGGAACACCTCCTGAATCTCCTCCGCGAACTGATTCAGGGACAGTGTTTCATCTGTATGATCTCCCAGAATTTCTCCTACCCGTGCATTCATGGAAATCCGGTCATTGCTGTATACATTCCCCACCTTATTGTAGGTAATGATATCCAGGTTGCCTTCCCGCTGAATGACAAAATACACCTTGTTTGTCACAAAATAATCGGACAGCATCGGAAGCAGCTCATAATAGGTACTGGACAATTTCTCAAGAACCGCTGCCTGAAAGCCCGCCAGCTTCTTAAAGAATGCCATGTACTTCGTAATATCCCGGTTCAGTCCCATATATTCTGTAATATCCACCATCTGGTGAATCCGGTACTTCTTTTCTTCCTTTTCAAATCTTCCGGATGTGATCTTATAATATCTCCGTGTATCGGTATCAATGCTCTCCCATTCTACCGTACTTCCATCCTCCGGAATCTCCGGACAATCCGACAGCCACAGATACACATCCTCCCCAAATAATCCCGTCACATCATTGCCGTATTTGTTCTGATAAAATGCATCCGCATAAACGATCTCTCCGGATTCTTCTGCCAGAATCGTGACACCTCCGATCTGACCCGATATAAATCTCACGATCTCCTCCTGAAACTCCATAGTAAACCCTCCTGTTTTCTTATATTCTATCGCATACCCTGATTGTATCCACCTTTTACACAATTGTAAGAATGTCCGCAAAGCCGGTCATTTCAAAGACTTCCATTACATTGCTGATCACGTTTTTCACAACCATGCTTCCCTGCAGGCCGTTCATCTTTTTCTGTGCCATCAGAATGGCCCGGAGTCCGGAGCTGGCTACATAATCACAATCCTCCATATCCAGCACAAAGGATGTTACACCATCCACCAGAGTGGCTTCTATTTCCCTGATCAGCTCCGGTGCCGCATTCGTATCCAGTCGGCCTGAAAGCTGCATCACTACTTCGTTTCCGTTTGTTGTCTTCTTGATTTCCATAATTTCTCCTCCATTATCATGATTGTATGAATTATTTGCTACCAACTTTTTACCAGCGTCAGATGGTTCTGTGCATCCTTGTACTCATAGACCACAGAATCCATGATCTCTTTCACCATATAGATACCAAGCCCGCCAATCTGCCTGTCCTCGGCGGCGAGCGTAATATCCGGATTCTCCTTTAACAGTGGGTTAAATGCTTTTCCGGAATCCATAAATGTAATAATGACATTGCCCTGTGCATCATCCAGCCGGGATGTCTCTACCTGAATCTGGCAGGTACCGGTGCCTGGTGCATAGGCATAGTCCGCAACATTGATAAATGCTTCCTCGACTGCCAGTATGATCTGCATAACCAGCTTCGGCGGACACCCCATCTGCTGGACCTGTTCTTCCACAAATCCGGTTACCTGATCCAGCTTCTCGGAAACCGCCTCCACTTCTATCACTTCTTTTCTTCGTTCCATAGTTCACCTTCCTTCCCTTCCGGCTTTCTCTCACGGTCAACTCCTGTTACCGAATATACAAATACTCCCTTGGATTTTCCTTTTAACGGAATCTCTCCGATCGGCTCCACCTGAATCCGGTCCTTCACCCGTTCATAAATGGTGTCACTGATCAGAACCTGTCCCTTCTTTGCATTTGCCTCCAGTCTGGCTGCGGTATTTACGGTATCACCGATAGCTGTAAAGTCCATCCGGAACTCACATCCGACATTTCCTACGACCGCCGGGCCGCAATTGACACCGACACCGAATCCGACACTCCTGCCGAACTCCTTTAACAGCTCTTCCTCCAGTGCCGCGCCTCCCGCCACAATATCCATTGCCGCACAGACCGCCCGGAACTCATAATCGTCCAGATCAAACGGAGAATTAAAGACTGCCATTGTCGCATCCCCGACAAACTTATCCAACGTTCCTTTATTCTTAAAAATCGCATTCGTTGTCAGATTCAAATACCGGTTCAGAATCTCGACCACCTGCTCCGGTTCCAGAATTTCCGACATTGTAGTAAATCCGCGGATATCCACAAATAAAACTGCGATATCCCGGTTTTCACCACCGAGCCGGATCTTGAAATCACCTTTTTTTGCGATCTCATCTACGATCTCCGGTGCCACATATTTCTTAAATGCAGTCAAAACCTTCTTCCGCTTCCGCCGCTCCCTGATATATCCCAGTGCCAGTGAATAGATATAAGATGCGATCAGAACCAGTGGTACATAGATCAGACTGACGGCGATTCCATGGTTATTCAGAAGGACGCCCGCCACCAGCTCAAGTCCGGTCGCCGCTACCAGAACGATGGCCGACAGCCATATCTTTTTCTTCCGGAACAGCCAGTGCAGCAACGCACACAGAAGTCCGTAGATGGCTCCGAACAGATACGGATTTCCATTAATAGAAAACCGGTTCTGCATAAATGCCTGCAGAATATTCGCATGGATCTCCACTCCGAACATCTGAGAGCTTCCTCCGTTCGGGACATTGAAATTGTCCTGCATGCCGGGTGCATAGGCACCGATCAGAACGATACTGTCCTTAAAGGTGCGACTGTCAATCTTTCCATCCAGTACATCTATGAAGGAAATGGCCTCATAATCTCCCGGTCTTCCGGAATAATTGATCAGCGTCCTTTGGTATTTATCTGTTATGATCGCATTCGATTCCGTCCCGGTTCTTTCACAATACAGATCATAAACCACCTTCGGAAATGCGGCATATGTCGTTCCCTGCCAGGTCTCCTCCGGGATCACCCGGCGGACCGTTCCGTCCGAATCCTGTGCCACATTGGAATATCCAACCTGAACCGCATCCCGCAATGCCTCGTATGGAAGCACCACATCCCTGACCGGATAATATCGCCTTCCGTTTTCATCCCGCTCCGGCTTCTCACTGTAGACAAACTGGGAAACTGCCACCACATTTCCACTCGCCGCTGCCGCCTGTGCAAATGCGTCATCTCCCTCCTGCTGTGCCTGTCCGGAGAAAACAATATCGAATCCGATCACAAGCGGCTTCGCCTCTTCTTCCGCATTTAACCGGGATAGCAACTGTGCATAGACATCCCGCGACCATGTGTTGATCGGTCCCAAGGCTTCCAGTGTCCGCTCATCGATTGCCAGGATCTTGATCTGACTGGTCACGCCTCGCGGTGTCTGATACAGTGCATCCTTCAGAATATAATCCAATGGTGAAAAAACATTCGATACGGTCAGAAAGAATACTAACCCAAATACAATTACAGATTCTATAAACAGTCTTACATTCTGCTTCATAACTTCCCCCGTCTTTTATCCCTCTGACCCCTTACGTGTCACGTACAACATGGTAATATCATCTGCCTGCGGTTCTCCGTCCGCAAATGTCTGAACCTCCCGATATATCGCCTGCACAAATGTCTCTGGCTCCCCAGCCTGCTCCCTGTGTCGGTTCAATATCTCATACAACCGATCATCTCCGAACAGCTCCTGCGCCGGATTCAGTGCTTCCGTCACACCATCCGTATATAAATAAATACTGTCTCCCGGATTCAACGTCAGCGTCTGCTCCTGATACGGCATATCCTCCATTAAGCCAAATACCAGATTCGCCTTTGCACGAAACATTTCAAATGCACCATCCTGTTTCTGAACAAACGGACAGTTATGGCCCGCATTTACGAATCGCACCTCGCCACTTCTGACATCCAGTACACAGATAAATGCCGTTACAAACATCCCGGACTCATTCTTATAACAGAGCTGGTTATTTGCCCGGACAGCCACCTCCGCCAGCGGAAGTCCAACCGTTGCAAAGTTCTTAATATGTGTCTTCGCCATTGTCATAAACAATGCCGCCGGTACACCCTTCCCGGACACATCCGCAATCAGAAAGCATAAATGATCGGCATCGATCATGAATACATCATAGAAATCTCCGCCAACCTCTTTCGCCGGCTTCATATGTGCAGTCAGACGCACTGCCGGAAGCCGGTTAAATACCGTAAAATCATTTTCCAGACAATCTGCCTGAATCTTTGTCGCAATCGACAGCTCGGATTTGATCCGCTCCTGTTCCGTTATCAGCTTCGTGGTTTTCGTGTAAAGCATATTCATAAAGGAACCGTAGATCTTCCGGTTCCTGCTTGCAATATCCTCAAACAGCTGCTTGGAAATATTGGCACACCGCACATCCGATACCGCACGTACCGTTGCTGCCCGGTTATCATCATTGATCAGTCCCAGCTCGCCGACAAAATCACCGGTTCCGAGCCGGTTGATCCGGGTTCCGTCACTGCTGAAAACATCTGCTTTTCCACTTAGGATAATGTACATGCCATCCTCACTGCCGGCACCACAGGCCACGATATCCTGTCCCTTCGGAATTACAAGCTCTGTCATGGCCTCCAGCAACAGGCGGGTGCCTTCACTCAGCTCTTTCTGTTCATCAATCTTAAAAAATTCCCGAATTGTAGATACCTGCTTTAATGCTTCTGCATCCATCCATTATCCCCCTATTTCCATTCAATCCTTGTATCCTTGTTGATCGGAGTTGAAAAATCAAAGTCCCATGCGCCACTCTGTGCCGGCATCAGCGATGGCTCTGCCGCATACGCGCCCTTTTTCACTTCCTGTGTTCCAAATACACTGTTCTGGTACATAAATGTAACCGTAAACGGCCCCTGAAGATATTTCTCCAGATCCTCTGCCGGAATACCGATGTCATATCCATCATTTGCTTTTTCCAGCAGGAATTCGATCACGCCCTGCGGCAATGCAGAGTAATCAATATCCGAAGGATCTCCTACATAATCCGTACTGCTGTTATCATCATAGATCAGAACCTCTTTGCCCTTTTCAACCAGCTTCTCCTGATCGGAAACCGAGCCATCCGCATATACCAGCTTTGTCGCTACTGCCCCTTCAAAGACAGAGACCTTTGTATATCGGACACCATTCTCCTCATATACATCCACCATATAAATCGTTCCCCGAACAGACATGGTAGAGTTCGGTGTATTTACCTCATAGGAAGACTCATCACTTAATTTATTCTGGATCTCATTGGTAAGAATCCCCTCTTCTAACTGGATTCTGGTCTTACTGTTTTCACTGGTTCCGGTCGCCTCCAGCTGAAACCGCGTTTTTTCCTCTGCGTAAACGTATTTATCCTCATCCATCTTAAGCGTCAGGGAACCGGTATCTACATACACCTGATCTCCGGATTCCAAAACCATATTATCATAGGCATCGAGCTCCCCGATATCCTGTCTGGTCACAGTGCTTTTACCATCCAGCTCAAACACCTTGATGATCCGGTAAGCCGCTTCCTTTCTGTTAAGCAGAAGAATGACAACGACTGCCAGGATTACCACTGCTACGCCTGCGATCACCCCGATCAGCGGCCCTTTTTTTACCGTCTTTTTTGACTCCTCCATCGCTAACTCCTTTCGCATCCGTCCTGCTTAATTCTTCTTCGTAAATGTATAGTCTCCGTCCCTCTTAACGTAAAAGCTTCTGCCCCCGGCATAACTGGTGGTGTCTCCTTCTACCTGCCAGGTGCCATCTCCGAAGGAATATGCCCGGTCACTCTTTAACCGGATCAGCTCGCCCGTCGGGATAATACCTTTCTTCATCCATGGAGCTGCAACCGTCAGTGATACTTTCGTTTCATTTCCCGCTACATCTTTTGTAACGATCTGATAATCCTCCGAACCGTTATTGGAAGAAAGCGTAAGCTTCATCTCGGTTCCTTTCACTTCCATGCTCTCATCATTGATCCATATCCGACTTAAATGGGAATCGGATATTACGACCTCAACCGAAGTCTTATAATAGGTCTCTCCATCCTTAACCGCTGCGATTACCGGTGCCTTCTGATCGATCAGAACCGCCTCTCTGGTAATTCCATCCGTCTTCTCCCCGGTCGCCTGCTTTTTAAGATAAATCCGACCGGCTGCCATATCCTGTGTCAGTACCAGCTTTTCTGCATAATCACCATCCAGCGCATCTGCGATCAGATAGCCTTCTGCCGGTACTACCGTCACATTCGAGGTATAATATCCATTCTCACCCTGCGTTCCGTTCAAGGAGTATGCCTGTTCCGGTGCCGGAAGATAGCGGATAGCAAACTCCGCCGCTGCGGTCACAGCCGCATAGCTCTCTGTTGCAGGGAAGGTGGCACGTATCATATACTCGCCTACCTGCGTTGGAACCGTTGTCGTATAAGCGGTATCCGGTTCGGATGCCTTCTTATATTCCACAACCACTCCTGCTGTACCGTTTGTCTCAGACTTCAGCTCCGGTGCCGGTGCCGTACCGCCGTAATAATAATCTGCCATAGCCACACTGCCGCTGCCGGGCTGTAACTCCGTTGTCGGTTCTTCTGTCTCCGGCTCCTCTTTCGTTGCTGCCTCCAGCGGGATCTCTACAACCGGTGCCGTCGGTATACCGGATACCTTAAGCTGCGTACTGCTTAATCGGGTCACCTGAATACCGGACTGCTCCTCTATCGCATAATCCTCCGGAATATAATAACCGTCCTCAACCGTATAAACAGCTTCAAACCTCTCCTGATATCCGGCCTTTGGATAGCAGATCTGCTCCTCCTGATCTGTGGTCACAAGATGTGTACCCTCAGAATCAACCGCAACCCGGCTGATTCCCAGATCGATCTCCAGCGGCTTTGTTGCATGGAAAAGATAGATCTCAGCCAATGAATTCTTAAAATCCTTTTCTGCAAGGAGATATACATGATCCGTAGTTTCATAATCTGATGGAAGCTGGAATGCAATCGTTTCAGCATCTCCGCCCTCTATTTCTTTAATCCGGCCATACCATTTAATCTTTGCATTTGCTGCAGTATATGCCCGATCTGTAATCAGTACCGAATACTGGCACGGACCATCTGCCACTTCGAAATTCTCCACCGTCACTGCTGAACTCCAGAAGACAGCCGGTGTCTTTGTCTGATCCGTATCTCCCGCCGGATCTGCTTCAACACTCACTGCTACCTCTTCGTCTGCCAGCTCCAGCGTTCCTGCCGTTAACAGCGTTAATACCCATTTCTGATTTGTAACCTGCTCCGGCTGCTGTAACCCGGTCGCCTTTCCATCTGCAGTTGAAGTAAATAAAACACTTGAAATCGAAGAATCTATCTGAAATGCCGGACTGGCTGCATAACTTCCCGATCCGGTCGTCATGATCTGACCATCTGCCGCCACATATGTATTCGCATCGGTCAGCTCCTTATTGCTGCCGGTCGAACGCAGCCAGTATGCGCCGCCCTTAGCCCGGGCACTGTCATCCGCATAATAGGTTTCCGCTTCCTCCGCACTCAGCATGAATACCTTATCCGTGCCTGCAGATGATGTATAAACCGTGCCATCCCCTGCCGTATAGTTCTCAGCCGGGTGTACGGTATTCAGGAGCTTTGATACTTCGTCATCTCTTAACTGCAGCTTGCTTCCGATATCACTGTTCATATCCTCTTTCGGCACACTGCTTTCCCATGCTCCAAATTCCGAATAATCACTTAAATGATTCTCATACTTATATGTCTGTGCACAGTCCAGCAACATGGAGCTTCCGTTATTTTTTAATACCCGGTAAGACATACCGCCGCTGTTCGCAACCGCTATTCCCCGTCCGTAATAAACCGTATCTCCCTCTGCTTCCGACCATTGATATCCGTCTCCCGTCTGCAGCACACCTGTACCCAGATTAATATTATACGCCGGTGTGGCCGCAAACGCCTGTGTTATCTCATTTCCGATACCGCTACCATCCCCTGCCGGGAACTGAAAAATCATAAATACAGCTAATAAAACTGCCACAAATCTTCTGAACCTATCTCTCATTCTTACACCCCTCTTCTATGATTTTAATTGCGGTTACATTTTAGTAACCTTTTAAGCATATCATATATTTCTTTTAATTCGCAATAAAATTTCTACTTTTCTTAGTTATTTAAATATTGTCTCAACTTCTGCACTTGAGCCACCCGGACATTCATGTTACACTAGGAGCTGAATATTTACATGGGAGGGGGATTATATGAAGGCTGACAAGCAACCACAACATTTTCGCATCAATAAACAACGACTACGTTTTACAGCAATAGCAGCTCTATTGTTTACTCTGCTTATTGCGGCTCAGTTCGGATGTCTGATCGCTGCCGCATGTATTCCGCGTACCGATATTCAGCACAATCTGGAGGAATCCTCCGCCCTTCTGAACAGACATGAGGTATTCTTTTATGCCTCCGCATCCAACCCGGCTTCCCGGATCGATCGGTATGCCGATTCCATTTTGATGAACATTATTTATTACTATGACTCGGAACATCCGGTTACCTCGGTTCTCCGTTCTTCTTATTATCATACGGATTCTGAAAATGAGAATGTGAACCTGAAGTATGCTTTAGCCAATGCTCCGGCACCAACACTGGAATACAGCCGCTATTGGCATGGTTCGATTGCACTTCTCCGGCCTCTGCTTCTGATTCTTAATCTGAAACAGATCTATATCCTGCTCGGATCCACCCTGCTGCTTCTGACAGCTCTGCTGATCCTATGCATGATCCGATATCGTTACGGCCGCAGTACGATCCTCTGCTTCCTGACCGGATCGATCATGATCTCCATCTGGTATGTGCCGTTCAGCCTTGAATATATTTGGACTTTTCTGCTCATGAACCTCGCCTGTATTCTGGTGACTGTCTTATATGAAAAGGGACAGAATGCGTTATGGCTGCTTCTGATGTGCATTGGCAGTCTGACCGCTTATTTTGACTTTTTGACAACAGAGACTCTGACACTGCTGGTGCCTCTGGCACTGATTCTGATCAAAGCATATCAGCCATCTGCCGACCGGCGGTCGGATACTACTTTTCATCTGACTTCCTTTTCCGATGGTGTTCGTTTCTCTCTGCCGGCCTGCCTGTTATGGTTATTGGCCTATGCCGGTACCTGGAGTTTAAAATGGGGGATCGGCAGTCTGATCCTGCATGAGAATCTATTTCAATCTGCACTCTCGCAGGCATCCTTCCGGCTGAGTGGTGCTATTGACATTACGGATCAAGGCATCGTTGATGAGACCACTATGCTACTACAGGCGATTCCCCGTAATTTATATTACCTGTTTCCATTTTCCTATCTGGGACAGCACGCAGTTCCGGTCATCTTCCTTACCTTATTTGGAATTGCTTTTTTCTATTATATGACCCGGCGCGGAAGTCATATTAATCCACTGCCACTGTTACTCGGAATACTGGCATGTGTACCCCTGCTCCGCTACCTGGTCCTGTCAAATCACTCATACATTCACTGCTTCTTCACCTACCGGGCTTTATTTGCAACGATCTTTTGTATCGGCACAGCGGTTTGTCAGGGTGTTGATGCCGACTGGTTAAAAAAGAAATGGAGGAAGCTATGGAACCCATCCAAATCCAGAACAGCCCGAAAGCGCCGGAGCTGACGATTCTCATGCCCTGTCTGAATGAAGAAGCCAATCTGCCGGATGCTATCCGTTCAGCCCGGAAATTTTTGACAGATAATCAGGTACTCGGGGAAATCCTGATTGTTGATAACGGCAGTACAGATCGATCTGCCAATATTGCCCGGAGCCTGGACGCCCGTGTGATTTCCGTCCCGGAACGGGGATACGGAAATGCCCTTCGTGCAGGGATCAGACAGGCACGGGGAATCTATACCATCATGGGAGATTGTGATACCACCTATGACTTCGAACACCTGCTGCCATTTCTTGCAGAACTGCGTTCCGGCACCCGGTTTGTGATTGGAGACCGGTTTGCCGGCGGCATTGCTCCCGGTGCCATGCCTTTCTCTCACCGTTATATCGGAGTTCCGATCCTTTCCTTTATCGGACGCATCCGCTATCACCTGGACATTCGCGATTTTCACTGTGGACTGCGCGGCTTCCATACGGCAGTTGCACAGCAGTTGCCCCTTCATACCAGTGGTATGGAGTTTGCAACGGAATTGATTGCCTGCTTTGCAGCACATGGTGCTTCCATAGCCCAGGTTCCCACTACCCTTTCTGTCAGCAGCCATCCCCGCAAATCCCACCTGCACTCTATCCGCGACGGACTACGACATCTGCGTTTTATGTTTCAGTCATGATCTTTAACAGACCTCGGATTTAAACGGGCATGCAAAAAAAACAGCCTCAAAGTGTGCTGATCCTTTGAGGCTGTTTTTTATGAATCCCCGTTCGCTCCCTCGTATATTTACTGTCCTCAGTAAAACTCCCGAACTACAATCTTATTTGCAGTCCTTTTCCATCTTGTCCTTCAGTGCTGCAGGCACCTTTGGCTCATAGAAATAGTATGGAATACTCTTTCCAACAGAATCATATGCCAGATGCTCCCCCATCTTAGCAACTGTTGCCTTCACTCCACTCATTTTCTTCATGTCGCGTTTCCTCCTTTTTAACTAATAATAATATGCTAAGGCTTTCGATAAATAATGAAGCCGTTATCATATCCAAAATCTCCATTCTGCCGAACCCAAAGCCGATCACAGCTCCGACTCCCAGCAGAACACCGGTTGAAATAATTGCACCTCTCCGCTTTGCCTTACGGATAGCTTCTTTTCGGATCGGATTATTCCGTGTCGTTTGCGGTGCATATTTCACAATCACTCCTGTCTCAAGCATTATCATAAACACCAGCAATGGCAGACAGATTCCCACTTGCGCTATTGCCAATCCCACCGCCCAGACCAGGACCATACAGGCTGTACAACCAAGTCCGCTTTTACAATGTATGCCTCCGGCAAAGCTTCTCACAAGCACAAAGCTTCCGATAATAATAACCGTCCGGATCAATGTGTGTGTCAGAATTGCTATAGTAAGTAATACCAGAGTCTTATATGCATTTTCCAGAAACAGGACATATCCATAGGAAAGAACCTCCAGCTGTTCTTCATAATGCTCCTGATCTTTCGGCAGACTCCATACTGCGATTCGATTGGCGAATTTTTCCGTTAAACTCATTCTTTACCTTTTCTTCCCTTGCTGATTATGGTAGAATTGTAGCATATAAATTTCTATCGTTTCCGTTTTTGTCATAAACGTTGGATTTTAAAGCATGTATGCAA
>CABQJA010000003.1 GCA_902464345.1 uncultured Clostridium sp. | reverse complement strand
TTCCGGATCCGTGCCATCCACAATCAGAAGAATACCCTTCTTCATAAATTCATCTTCCAAAGAGTTAGCAGATTCCTCCAAGGCCAAAAGCCCTTCTTTTCTGGCAATATTTGACAGGTCAATAATCTGTCGGATAATTGCCGCTTCATCAAATCTCGGCACTTTCAGCGCCAAAGAAAAAGACTTGATACCACTTATAAAATCCTTCATGGAATTCGATGCCAATACACACGAAAATGTACCGCCGATCGTTATGATAATAGATGGAATATCAAAGAAATTCTGTAATTTTGAAAATATAAATGTCCCATGGTCATATGTAACACCGAACACAATCAGAATACCACACATGATCAAACCAATAATACTTGCTATATCCAACACTGCCACCTCACACTTTATCCCAGATTCTTACCGGTAAAGATTTCATTTTTATATATTTTTACTAAATGTGCCACTTCCTGTCTGCTCTCTTTTACAATGACTTTTCTCCCGGTTGTCAATGTAATCACTGTATCCGGAGTCTCTTCTACAGTCTCTATAATGTCTGCATTTAATGTAAACTGTGTATCATTAAAGCGTGTTAATTCAATCAACTGTACTTACTCCTTTCCCTAAGACAATTACATTATGTATATTCTACTACAATCTTTAACTTTTCGCCATCCCTTTTTTACATTTCCGGGGATTTCAAACTAAAAAAACCGGTCAGATATTTCTAACCGACCGGTTTCGACGTTTCTTTTATAAATTATCGCTTCAGATTGATCAGTTCTTCCAGCATAGTATCAGAGGTTGTAATAATTCTGGAATTAGCCTGGAAACCTCTCTGCGTTACGATCATATCCGTAAATTCGTTAGACAAATCTACATCGGACATTTCAAGAACGCCCTGAGACATGGTTCCGCCGCCTTCTGTAACCTCCTGACCGATTCCATCAAAATCACCTGAGTTCTGGGTTGTCTGGTACAAGTTGTTACCAATTGCCTCCAAACCTGCCGGATTGGTAAATTTTGCTACTGCAATCTGTCCGAGCAGCTTCTCTTCTCCGTTATCATATACACCATAGATTTTACCATCTGTTTTGATGCTCACTTCATTCAGCTTACCAACCTTACGGCCTCCGCCCAATCCGCTTAAGGCACCGCGATTTGCTTTAATGGTTGAAGTCGCACTGGTTGCATACATCGTTGCGGTACTGAAATCCATATTAATCTTTGAGAATGCCTTATCATTAATTGTCAGCGAGATTGCATTACCTCCGCCAACGCTCTTAAATGCACCGGTATCCTTATCAAATACCAGCTGATCTCCGCTCAGACTGTAAGTCGCATTAATCGGCTTATTATTGCTGTCTGTAATGCTTTCTACACTGACGGTATATGTATTCTTATCTGCTGTATTATTCTGCTTCAGATTCAGTTTGACATTATAACTGTAACCTTTCTCGTCATAAATGGTTACATTCATCACTCGTGAGCCGCCATCCTTGAACACTTCATCTGTCTTATCAATATTTCCGGAAATATATACATCCGTAGTTGCCTGTGGCTCTGAATACTGATTTGCCGCAGACTCAATCTGCAATGGTGACACGGTATCCTTCCGGACTTTTGAAGGATCGTCCGGATCCACCTGCCAGCCCATAACCATTTCACCGTTACCGGTAACCAGATAACCGGCATTATCTGTCTTAAATGATCCTACCTTTGTAAAATAATTCATATTGCCGCGGCTTACGATAAAGAATGCGTCGCTGTTCAGCATCAGGTCGTATGGATTATTTGTAGTTTCTGCAGAACCGGTTCCCGATAAGTCTTTTGTGATCGTAGCGGTTGTTGTTCCAAGACCAATCTGCTTGGCATTGGTACCACCGGCACCATTCGCCGCATTTGATCCCGTTGCGCGCTGGGTTGTCTGATACAGTACATCCATAAACTGCACAGAGCTCCCCTTAAATCCAACTGTGTTAACGTTTGCAATATTATTACCTATAACATCCATTCTGGTCTGGTGTGTCTTAAGTCCTGCCACTCCAGAATACAATGATCGCATCATATTACATGACCTCCTTATTCTGTCTGTAACGAATTCCATCTGTCAGTCAGGAATTCTATAGCTCCCTTTTCGGTCCAGCTAAATAATTACAGCTCCATCAATATTTGTAAATACATGTCCGGCTTCTCCGCTCTGATCTAACGCAGTTACCACCGTATTGTTTCTGACATTCACGATAAATGCCAGATCATCCAGCATTACCAGTGACTCGTTAATATTCCGTCCTCTCGCCTGCTCAACACCCTGATTCAGCCTCTGCATCTGCATATCCGTCAGGTGTATGTTACGAAGATTCAGCCGTTCATTCGCATGCTTGGAAAATGTGACCGATTGCCCGGTCTGCAATGTTGATTCCAGTCCCAGTTTTTTCTGCTGCAGGATATCCTGAAAGGACGTCTCCGCCTTCTGCGCCGAAGCATTTGCGGATGATTTCTTTGTCTTCAGATACTCTCCCGCAATCTGATCCATGGAATAAATCTGATTTCCAATCTGGTTCATTCAGCTTCACTCCTTTTCCTGCGTCTTGTTGTCAGTATTTGTTTCATCCTTCTTATCCGTATCATCGGTTGTCTCGCCGGCCGTTTCCTGTGCCTTCTTATTCAGATACTGGATATAGTCGTAATCCACTACCGAATCTAACTCGTCCATTGTATAATATTCATCATTCACGCGAAGCAATGCCTGATTGTTACTGATCGTCACATATTGTACAAGTCCGCCAACCTGTTTCGGATTACCGGATGCATCCTTTGTATTTAGCAGAACATACTGACCTACCAGTCCCAGTGCCTGTGAATTTTCATAGGAGGTATTCAGATTATTCATTGCTTCCATTTCCGAAAATTGTGCCAGCTGAGACATATATTCCGTATTATCTGTTGGTGCTAACGGATCCTGATACTGCATCTGGGTCACCAGAAGCTGTAAAAACGCATCTTTATCCAATGCATTGCTTGTCGTATTGGTTGTCTTTTTGGTCAGCGCTGCCGCTGCTGTTGTATCGATTCCACTTACTGCCATTTTATTCCTCCTTTCTGTTATGCCCGAAATTCCACACTGGCTCCCTGTGCTTTCAGCACTTCAGTTTCCGCTTCCTCTTCCGGCTCTTCTTCCTCAAGGTTCATTCCACGCAATCCCCGTCTCCGGACTGTCGTCTTTTCTTCCTGCTTATTCATTCCATCCTGACGTTCCTGTTCACTCTGAAAACCGGATGTTGCCACGCTGACTTCAACTGCGTCCACCTTCAGGTTCTGCTGTTCAAAGTTTTCTTTCAGCTGTACCAGCTGACTTTCAATCGCACGCTTTGCAATCTCAGTTTCCGCCGTGATCTGTGCTGTCATCACTCCGCTTTTCATTGCCACCTGTATCTGCACCTTACCCAGATGTTCTGGATACAGCTGAACTTCCATTTTCTGAACGTCATTCCCCTGAAATACACGAATGCGCTCTACCAGTTGCTGCAATATCTCTGTCTGTTGTACATCTGCCTGAAAAGCCGCCGGTATCGATTCCGTATCCTGAACCGCCTGTGATAACCGGTTTACAATTCCGCCTGCTATCTCCTGTTGGAAATTTTCTCCACGTCCGGTTCCCGGATCTTCTGTCTCAACCTGAGACTTCACCGTCACATCAATTCCTGTGTTTTCCTCATGAACCGTATACTCTTCCGTCTGATTCTTAAGCTTCGGCGAATCATCCTTCTGCGTTGCCGGTACTTCCGTCTCCGGTGCTGTATGGGTTTCACCATCTGCCACTTCATCCGTCTTGAATGCCCGTACACCGGCATCCACATCCGGTTCAGAAAGCTGTTTCAGCAATTCTGCCATCTGCTCTGAATCGACATCCTGTGCATCCATTCCCAGCTCTCCGGCCAGCATATCCAGTGACTGCTTCATATTCTGCAGCAGATCTGCCAGCGAACTGTCCGTAACCAGATCCAATGGCTCTTTTCCGGTTGCCGTCAGCAACAGGTTCTGAAGATTCTCCGGCTGTAAAAGCTGTAGTACATTCAGATTCAGCTGAGCCAGTAAATCATCCAGCTGTTCATCATCCAGATTCAGACTCTTCTTTAATGCATCCCGCATTTCAGATATCAGCTCTTTCAGCTGATCCTTTGAAATGTCATCCTCCGCAGATGTGCTTTCCACCGCCTGTGTATCAACAGTCCGGTCATCTCTGATTCCCGTTTCATAACGTTCACCATCTGCGCATCCGGCTGCATATGCATCCTGATGGGAGACATCCTTCTGTCCAACGCCTGCAGATACTTTCTGTCCATCCTTAGCCCCCGTCTGTGTTTTTCCACTTGCTTCCACATAGGACTGAAAGGATTCTGACATATCTGTCATCTGGCTTCGTACAGGCTGAGCCGCAAGCAGGTTTCCTATCAGATTCAATCCACCTGCACTCTGTGTTGTCATCCACGTTCCTCCTTTCCTGTATTCTATTTATTCTAATACGTCTGGCGTATAAGAATCACTCTTATGGCATGAGCTTTTTAGTAATATTGGCCGCAAAATCCGGATCCATCTCAGCCATGATTTCCGCCCGGTCAGAAGAAGACATTTCTCTCATGATCCGGGTAACTGTATCTAGATCTCCTTTCATGGTTTCAAGAATCTTCGCCGCTGACGCCGGCTCCATCTCTGCATAGGTGGTAGCAAGATCTTTAATCTCCGAGCTTGCCTCCTCCTTCGCTACGACCTGTCGGTAAATCTCCTCTGCCGCATCTGCATCTATGGACTCATACCACTTAATATATGTATCGGCATCCGGAGCCGAATTTCCATAGACCACTTCGTTATAAAAATCATTTTTTAATTGAGTAAATCTCTCCTGATCATCCTCAAAGCCCTTCAGTCGGGCAATTTCACTGTCTTTTTCCTGAATCTGCTCTGTCATGGTCTGTATTTTTTCCTGATCTGCAGCCACAGTTTCATTCAAAACATCAATCTGTGCCAGTGCCTCTGCCAGATTTTTATATGGCAGTGAGCTCTCATTTGCCGCTTCGTCATCGGAAGCCGCCGGCAATATCATATTGATCACCGGTACATCCTTCAGAACCGGGCGCAGAATCCTGCTTCCGAAGTGTCCCACATCCAGCTTGATCAGAATCACCATAGCTGCCAGCCACACTACTATAATCATAAAAATGAGAACAGCCGACAGCAGCTTTCCTCCTGCCTTCTCCTCATCATCCTTTACTTTTGCCATGATCAGTCTCCTTTCTCCGACTGGCTGTATCGATAGCTTACCAGTTCGTCGATTTCCTTGCGTTCTTCCGCATTCAATTCCTGAAGAAATTCTTCAAATTGATGCTCTTTCATCTTCTCATGTGTCTTCCGTTCCTGTACGCACTGATTCAGCTTCTGTCTTGCCTTATCTACCTCTGCCATTGCACGGAAAACAACTTCCTTTTGTTCTTTTATCTTTTCTTCCATAACTGCTATCGCCTGATTACACCGTTCCAGCTCCAGAACATTCAGACGATCCTCAGCATAGGTCCGCATTTCCTGAAGATATGCTTCCTTTCGCTGTCGAAACAGCTCCAGCCGTTCCGTCTCCTTCTGATACCGGCTCTGTGCAGCGGAAAATTCCTGCTTTGCCTGTTCTTCCAGCTTATATTTAATATCCAATATGCTTTGCATGCGATAGTAAAACTTTGCCATCTGACTCCGCTTTCCTTCTACTGTATCCTTTACGATTCTTCAAAGATCTGTTCCATCTGCTTTAACTCATCCTCCAGCAGATACCGGCTGTCCACATCCTGCATCAGGAACTCATTGACCTGATTGATCTTGGAAATCGCATAATCAATTTCCGGATTCGATCCTGCACGGTAAGCCCCAATATTGATCAGATCCTCTGCTTCCTGATAGGTTGCCAGAACCGTTTTCAGTTTTGACGCTGCCTGCTTATGCTCTTTGGAAGCGATCTGACTCATGCATCGGGAAATACTCTGCAATACATCGATCGCCGGATAGTGGTTTTTGTGTCCCAGCTTTCTGGACAACACAATATGTCCGTCCAGAATTCCCCGTGCGGTATCTGTGATCGGTTCATTAAAATCATCACCATCCACCAGCACGGTATATAATCCGGTAATGGAACCGTTCTCTGTATTTCCTGCCCGCTCCAGCAGCTTCGGCATTTCCGAATATACACTTGGCGGATATCCTCTTGTTACCGGAGGTTCTCCGGACGCAAGTCCTATCTCCCGCTGTGCCATGGAAAATCGTGTCAGAGAATCCATCATCAACAGCACATCTCTGCCCTGATCCCTGAAATATTCTGCAATTGCAGTTGCCGTTTTCGCCGCCTTATTCCGGATCAGCGCCGGTTTATCCGAGGTTGCAACCACCAGTACAGACCGCTGCATTCCCTCTTCGCCTAAATCCCGCTCTATAAATTCTCCTACTTCTCTTCCCCGTTCTCCGATCAGCGCAATGACATTGATATCTGCCTTTGTATTACGTGCAAACATACCGAGCAGCGTACTTTTTCCGACACCGCTCCCGGCAAAAATACCGATTCGCTGACCTTTTCCTATTGTAAGCAATCCATCCACCGCTTTTACTCCAAGCGGAAGGATCTCAGATATGATCTTTCTCTTCATCGGATCCGGCGGATCTGCTTCTACCGGATATGTCTCCGGCAGTACCAGTGCTTCCCCGTTTAACGGCTGTCCCAGACCGTCCAGTACCTGACCTAACAACTCCGGTCCTACATATACCTGAAACGGACTTCCTGTATTTTCAACAGTTGCTCCGATTCCGATTCCGACTACCGACCGGAACGGCATCAACAGAATCCGGTTGTCATTAAACCCTACCACTTCTGCTGTTACACGCTGACTTCCATCCTTGGATGTAATAATACAAAGATCATTCAGCTTTGCGGATGGTCCTGCCGATTCAATTGTAAGTCCTACCACTTTCGTTACCTTTCCCAACTCCTTGGTAAAAGATTTTGAAAGCAGTTCTTCGTATTTCGCAATATCAATCATATAGTCTCCCGATATTAGGTAATCGACAACAGCTTCAGATTCGTAATCAGATTCTCCAGCTGCTCATCCAGACCACAATTAATAATTCCCGTATCTGTCTCGATCAGGCACTCCAGCTTGTTCAGCTTCGGATCTGCGATCAGTTCCAGTTCCGTATTGGAGTCCGTCTGCTGTTTCAGAAAATCAAACCGGCTGTAAACATCTGCATAATCATCCTCTGAAACTTTAATTGCCAGATGCGTACTGTTCTCAACATCCTTGACCGCATTATCAATAATATGAACCAGCACATCATGATAATCCGAAACCAGTACCCCGGTTATCTTATGAAGCAGTTTGCAGATCACATCTACCAGCATCGGTTCAATCGTCTGTACCTCTCTGGTATAATCATCCTCCAGTGATTGCTTCATTCTTTCAAAATGGTCCAGCTGCTCTGCCTCCTGTGCCGCCAGCTGTTCCTGGGCATCCTCCATTCCCTTTCGATAGCCCTCGTCATGTCCGTTCTGTTTTTCCTCCTCTTTCAGCATCAAAGCCTCTGCTCTGGCTTCTTCCAGAATTTTCTCCGCAGCCGCCCTCGCATTTTCAAAGACTGCATCTGCCTGCTCCCGGACATTTGTCATATCAATATTCTCAATTTCAAAAGAATGAAATGCATCGTCCTCCGATGCCTCTCCTTCCTCTGATTCCTGCTGTTTTGCTTCTTTTTGCTTCTGTTCCTCCATCTGGCGAATAATTCGGTTATGATTCGCATCAATTACCAGCGTATTCTGTTTGGAAAATGCCACAAACCCATTCTTATACAGATTAGACAATGATCTCGTCACCTCCGCCACGAGAGATAACAATATCTCCGGAGTCTTCCAGCTTTCGAATAATATTTACGATCTTCTGCTGTGCATCTTCTACATCCTTCAGACGAACAGGTCCCATATATTCCATATCCTCCCGGATCATGTCTGCCAGACGGGATGACAGGTTACTGAAGATCACGTTCTGTACGTCTTCATTTGCATTCTTAAGTGCAATTGCCAGCTCGTTATTATCAACCTCCCTGAGGACGGTCTGGATCGCACGATTATCCAGCGTAAGAATATCTTCGAATACAAACATCTTACGACGGATTTCATCTGCCAGTTCTGGCTCTTCAATTTCCAGAGTCTCCATAATATGTTTCTCTGTACCACGGTCAACCGTATTCAGAATATTTACAATCGAATCGACACCACCAACGATCGTGTAATCCTGATTTACCAGGGATGCCAGCTTCCGTTCCAGAATATCCTCTACTTCCTTGATAACATCCGGAGAAGTACGATCCATGGTTGCAATTCTCTTCGCTACATCGGACTGTTTTTCCGGTGGCAATGCTCCGATTACCGATGCTGCCTGTGCTGCCGGCAGATAAGAAAGAATCAAAGCAATGGTCTGCGGATGCTCATCCTGTATAAAGTTCAGGAGCTGACTGGCATCTGCTTTCCGTACAAACTCAAACGGCCGCACCTGCAGAGAAGCTGTCAGTCTTCCGATTACTTCCTGCGCACGATCCTCACCCAGTGCCTTATCAAGCAATGTCTTGGCATATCCAATACCACCCTCTGCAATGTACTGCTGTGCCAGACACACCTCATAGAATTCATCCAGAATCTCATTCTTAAGAGAGGAGGATACGCTTCTTGTATTTGCAATCTCCAATGTCAGCTGCTCGATCTCATCTTCCTTTAAATGCTTAAATACGGATGCTGACATTTCCGGTCCCAGTGCGATCAGAAGGATCGCGGCTTTCTGAACTCCGGATAAGTTATTTTCACTTGCTGCCATATCTATCACTCCCAATCATCATCATTCAACCAGTTACGCAAAAGCTGTGCCACAGCTTCCGGATTTTCTTCCACAAACTTCTCGATTCTCTGTCTGGTCGCTGTCTTTTCATTAAATTCGATATCTTCCAGATCCTGATTTTCTTTCGTAGTTGCCAATAATGCCTCCACAGATAATTCCGGCTCCAGCTCTGTCACCTCTGCCGGCTTCATTCCCTTCATCACAACAAACACCAGCAGTGCTACGATCAGTACAGCCAGTATGATCTGTAAGATGTTGGATGCTGCAACCTGTGACTTCTCCTTCGGATAAAACAGCGGTACCTGATATGCAATGATGGAAATGGAGTTCGTCTTGATTCCGGTTGCATTTGATACAATATCATACATACTGTCATCCACCGTAATCTGTACCTTATCGCTGTTCTGTGCCTGGAACTCTGCAAATGTAGTTCCGTTCAGCAGGCCCTGTTCCTTCATCTTGGCCTCGTCATATTCCACATACTGTGTCAGTATGATGGAGACGGAGGAATTTGCCGGATCCACGGCTCCGATTGCCTTCTTTGTCGTCGTTACTGTTTTATCTGTATCATACTCCTCCCGGATTACCTGAATCTGGGAGTTGCCGTAATTTCCGTCTGTAATATCATAACTGTTAATATCCTCTGTATTGGCATCTGTTCCGACTACACCGCCGACACCATCTACATTCTGTGCCTTATACAGGTAATAATTGGACTTCGGTCCGTTCGCTCCATCCTGGAAGGTATCATACTCTGTCTTCTCGATCGTTGTCTCATCCAGCTGGATATCCAGATTTGCCATAACCTGTGCATCATCATAAATACCGGAAACCAGTAATGAACGGATATTATTCTCAATACTGTTCAACACTTCATTCCGGATCTTATTATTCGCTCCGGTTGTACCGCCGGTTCCGTTTCCACCTTCAAACAGCAGCTGACCGGTCTGATCTACGATCCGGATATTATCTGTATTCTTGTTTCCGAGTGAATTGGCAGTATAATTTGCAATTCCTTCAATACTCTCCGTTGACAGATCCTTGGTTGTAGTCAGCATAATACTTGCAGACGCTTCCTTCTCATCGTCAAACAGTGTGGAGCTCTTGTCCGGAAGATTGATTCTGACTGCCGCAGACTTGATCCCGTCCATCGCCTTCAGGTCCGTCGCCAGCGTATTCTGCAGTGTAATTCTGGCCTTCTGCTGTCTCTCCGTGTCTGTGGTTGTAATGCTGTTGTCAAACAACAGGGAGTTATCCTCCTTGGTCGCTCCGGACACGATTCCGTTTTCTCCCAAAACCAGACGTGCCTCTGACACCTGCTTTTCATCTACCATCAAAGTCAGCGCATCATTCGATAACTTATAATTAAATGATGTATCACTGTCATCCAGATATCCTTTCGCTGCCGCCGCATCTGCCGTACTCTCAAAGGTCTGCAATGTCACATATTTCGTTCTTGTGCTAAACCAGATCAAGGCTACCAGGGTAAGGATTACCGTTGCCAGCACTGATATGATCACTGTTTTCTGTTTGCTTGTATATTTGTTCCAGAACTCCAGAAATTTCGCCGGAAGTCCCTTAAAAAAATCAAGTACCTTGTCCATGTTTTTCCCCCGAATGAATTTCTAACTATAACTGTATATTCATGATTTCCTTATATGCATCCAGAAATCCATTCGTTACCTTTACCGTATATTGCAATGCAATGGATGCTTTTCTCTGTGCCTGTGCCAGATCATGCGTATTATTGGAATATCCCATTGCAAAATTCAATTCTGCCGTCTCTGCATTCTTCTGTAACTGATCAGCCTCTGAATACATGCTGATCGCTGAATTCAATAAAGAACTGAATGCTTCCGTGTTATCGGATGCAACCTGCTTCTTCTGTTCACCTGAAATCCCGATACTGTCATTCAGGGACGATATTGCTGCAATATCCATCTTACCTGTCTCCTTTTCCTATGCTTACTGTAACAGTTCCAGACCCTTGACCGCAATTGCCTTTGCTGCATTAAATGCTGTCGCATTCGCCTCATATGCACGACTTGCATCGATCAGGTTCGTCATCTCCGTTACGGTATCCACGTTCGGATAACTCACATATCCGTTCTCATCCGCATCCGGATGGGTCGGATCATAAACCATCTTCAGATCCGAAGGATCTTCTACAACCTGTGATACCCGGACTCCGTTTGGTTTATATACATTCAGACTGTTGTACAGGGTGTCCCCGAAATTCAATCCGTTTTTCTCACTGAACGCAACCGTTTTCCGTCGATATACATTTCCGTTCTCATCTCTGGTCGTATTTACGTTTGCAATATTCTCAGAGATAACATCCATCCGGAACCGCTGTGCCGTCATACCGGTCGCACTTACATTCATTCCACTAAATATACCCATTGTTTCATCCCCCTGCTATTAAGATTTCAATACAATATCATATCTTGAAAATTCCTGATTCATCTGATCGATCAATGCCTGATAACGGATCTGGTTCTCTGCCAGATAGGATTCCTCCTGATCAATATCCACGTTATTTCCATCCAGCCTGTATGAAAGGGAGCTATGATCCGTATATACAAATCCCTCCAGATCACCAAGATTCTGATTGATCTGTGCAACCTTATCATCCAGCTTTCCACCACCTGCCAGTGATGCCTGAAGCAGCGATTCAAACTGCACATCCTGACGTTTATAATTCGGGGTGCTGTCATTGGCAATATTATTTGCCAGAATATCGTTTCTGATATATGCCGCATCCGCTGCCTTATCCAGAACATTAACATAATTGAAAATATTCGAATTAATCACGACTTTGCCTCCTTATGTAAACGTGTAAACAAAACTTTCTTTCTTATAAGTGAAAAGGATTTATGAGAGTTCTCACAAATCCTTTTGTATGCACGGAAATCCTTTTCCTGCTGATTCATCTGAATCACTCATTTTTTAATTTCTTCAGTTCATCAAATACAACATCGTTCATAACCTTGATATAGGTTCCCTTCATGCCGGATGAACGCGATTCAATTACGCCTGCGCTTTCAAACTTCCGGAGTGCATTTACAATTACCGAACGGGTAATTCCAACCCGGTCAGCGATCTTGCTCGCCACCAGAATGCCTTCATTGCCATCTAATTCATCAAATATGTATGTAATTGCTTCCAGCTCCGAAAATGATAATGTACTGATTGCAGATCTCACAATTGCAATCTTGCGGTTTTCCTCTGCATTCTCTTCATTCACAGACCGCATCATTTCCAGACCCACGACAGTCGTACCGTACTCACCCAGAATAATATCATCGATCTCATACTGCTGATTCTGCTTATACATAAAAACAGTTCCCAGTCTTTCACCCGCAATGTAAATCGGTGTGATCAATGCCTGATACTGCTCTACGCCCTCCATCTCAAACCCCAAAGTTGTAAGATTTACATTCTCCTTGGTTGACAGAATACCGAGCAACCGTTCATTCAGCATGGCATCAATATGTCCGCCGATCTCATCCACGATCAGCTCATGAATCCCCCGGATGTCGCTTCTGTTCTTGATTCCGAGCACCTTGCCCTTTTTACTGATTACCAGAACATCAGACGCCATAATATCCGACAAAACTTCGCAAATATCATTAAACACAACCTTATGAGAATTATTATTGTGCAATAGTTTATTGATTTTTCGCGTCTTATCTAATAATTGTACACTCATAATCTCCTCCGACACGCACTCCCCACGGCGTCTTTTCCTTTCTGAGCTCCCGGCCACAGAAACGCTCTCATACATAAAGAAATTGTAACACATACCCCCGGAAATAACAACCGAAAATTCTGTATTATTCTGTGAATTGTGTCAAAAGAACTGGCAATATCCCCTGATTTCTCTTATTTATTCATAATATGTCCACAATTTTCATTGATGCAGACCAGCTTATTTCCCTTTTCCACCATAATGCCGCCGCATTTCGGACACGCCTTTTCTGACGGTCTCTGCCAGCTCATGAAGTCACATTCCGGATTATCCTCACAGCCATAATACCGACGGCCCTTCTTGGTTTTCCGGATCACGATATCCTTTCCGCATTTCGGACATGCCACTCCGATCCGCTCCAGATACGGCTTGGTATTCCGACATTCCGGAAATCCCGGGCAGGCAAGGAACTTTCCATGCGGACCGTATTTGATCACCATTTTTCTGCCGCAAAGATCACAGCTGATATCGGTAACCTCATCCTCGATCTTCACATGCTCCAGCTCTTCCTCCGCCTTCTGCACGGCACTTTCCAGATCCGGATAGAAATTCTCAATAATGGTCTTCCATGAAATAGTGCCCTCTTCTACACCGTCTAATAACGACTCCATATTCGCAGTAAACTCAACATCCACAATTACCGGAAAGGCTTTTAACATCATTTGGTTCACTGCCTCTCCAAGCTCTGTCACATAAAGATTCTTCTGTTCCTTTACAACATACCGCCGATTCATGATCGTGGTGATTGTCGGTGCATACGTACTTGGTCTTCCGATTCCAAGCTCCTCCAGCGTCTTTACCAGCAGTGCCTCTGTAAAATGAGCCGGTGGCTGTGTAAAATGCTGCTTGCTGTCCAGACTCTTCATAGTCAGCTCTGTATCGGTATCAATTCCCTTCAGGGAAGTAGTTGCTTCTTTTTCTTCATCGGTCTTATAAACAGACATAAAGCCGTCAAACTTCAGCTGCGATGCCGATGCTGTGAAGCGTTCTCCCTGTGCCTCCAGCTTAAGCGAGGTGGTCTCATAAACGGCTCCGTGCATCTGACTTGCCAGGAAGCGCTGGTAGATCAGCTGATATAACCGGAACAGATCCCTCGGAAGACTTTCCTTTATAATAACAGGAGACAATGTCACATCGGTCGGCCGGATTGCCTCATGGGCATCCTGAATCCGCTTTCCTTTCTTATCCGGCTGTCGGTCGGTGCCAATATATTCTTTTCCATAATGTTCTGAAATATAAGCATCGGCAGCTGTCTGTGCTTCTTCTGAAATCCGGATCGAATCTGTTCTTAGATAGGTAATAAGACCTACAGTTCCCCGTCCTTTGATATCAATACCTTCATACAGCTGCTGTGCCAGGCGCATCGTTTTCTGCGTCGAGAAATTCAGCTTTCTCGATGCATCCTGCTGAAGCGTACTGGTCGTAAATGGATTCGGTGCCTTTACATTCCGGGTGCCGTCTTTACGCTCCGTAACTTTAAACTGTGCATGTTCCAGCTTCTGCATCAATGCCTGCAGCTGTTCCTGATTCTTCAGTTCACCGGCATATCTGGCTGTAAATCCTTTCTTACTTCCTTTCGGCTCCAGTGCAACATCCAGTGTCCAGTATTCTTCCGGAATAAATGCATTAATTTCATTTTCACGATCACAAATCAGTCGCAAGGCAACCGACTGTACACGTCCTGCACTTAATCCTCTTTTTATTTTTGCCCAGAGAATCGGACTGATCTTATATCCAACCATACGATCAAGCACACGTCTGGCCTGCTGTGCATCTACCAGATTCATATCAATATCACGTGCCTGCTTTAATGAGTTTTTTACCGCATTTTTTGTAATTTCATTAAATGTGATCCGCTTGTACTGGTTCGGCTCCAGCTTCAATGCCTTCGATAAGTGCCATGAAATTGCTTCTCCCTCACGGTCCGGGTCAGTTGCCAGATAAACATGATCTGCTTTCTTCACTTCCTTCCGAAGCTTGGCAAGAATATCTCCCTTCCCCCGGATTGTGATATACTTCGGTTCAAAATCATGTTCTATGTCGATTCCCATCTGACTTTTCGGCAAATCCCGTACATGACCGTTGGATGCAATCACTTCATAATTACTTCCCAAAAACTTTTTGATCGTCTTTGCTTTTGCAGGTGATTCAACTATAACCAGATTCTTAGCCATAAAAAACTCCCTTTCAAATCACTGATATTGTCCTGCTTTCATGATTCAGGACATCGATAATAATACTGATGCGGATTCTGCTTAATAATTCCTTTTATTTCCAATTCTGCCAGTATCTGAATTCCCTCCCATACCGGAAGGTCAATCTGGCATAATATATCATCAATAAATTTAGGTTCTAAACGCAGACAACTATACACCATTTTTTCTTTGGGTGCAAGACCTAAATCCTTTTTTACCTTTATGGGTCTGATTACTGCTTCTGATGCAGTTATAATGCCGGAAAGCTCTTCCAGAACATCCTCTGCCTCAAGAATACATTTTGCTCCCTGCCGGATCAGACGGTTACAGCCAAGACTGAGCGGATCACAGGGACGTCCCGGAACTGCTCCGATTTCCTTTCCCTGCTCCAGTGCAAAATCCACTGTGATCAACGAGCCACTCCGTTCCTTCGCCTCTACTACAACCACCATATCGGAAAGTGCACTGATAATACGATTTCTTCTCGGAAACAAAATCGAAAGCGGTGCTGTTCCCGGACAGTATTCCGAAACCACTCCGCCCGTCTCTGACATTTTTTCATATAATGAAAGATTCTCTTTGGGATAAATACGATCTATACCGCATCCCAGCACTCCATATGTTATTCCTCCCCCATCCATGCATCCCCGGTGGCCGGCAGCATCAATCCCGGCTGCTAGTCCGCTGATGACATCAACCTTACTTCCACCCAGCTCCCGTGCCAGTCCATATGCAAACTCCTGCCCATAAATCGTACTCTTTCTAGCCCCGACGATAGCCACACAGCTTCGTCCCGGATCCGGCAGCTTTCCCTTCCAATAAAGACCGAACGGAGCATCCGGCAGTTTTCGCAATGCCTGCGGATAATCAGGATCTTTCAGGGATGCGAACCGGAATTCTCCCCTTTTCAATCGCTCCCAGTTGCGATAGATTTCCGGATCCTTTATTTTCTTTTCAATATAGACCTGTTCTTCGGGCAGAATACCTTTCAGTCTTTTCCACCCTTCATCATAAAATGCCGTCATTCCGCCACAAGCCTCTACCCATTGTTTCAGTTTAAGCAACGGTATCTTTGTCAGATGCGTCAGCCAGAACGCCGCAAATACTTCCTTTGTCTCTCCTTCTTTCATATCATCCGCTCCTCTCCGGGCAGACTAATCCGATATGCCACCGCTTCCTGCAGATGTTCCAGTCGAAGCTCTTCGCAACCCTCCATATCCGCAATCGTTCTGGCCACTCGTAACAATCTATGATACCCTCTGCCACTCAACTGCTTCTGTTCAAAGACCTGCTTCATAAATGCTTCCTCTTCTGACGTCAGCCTGCAGAATATCTGCAGCTGTTCCGGACTCAGCTGCGAATTAAACCGAATGCCTTCCTCTGCATACCGCTCCCGCTGCCGCTGATGTACCCGTTCAACCCTATTACGGATTGTCCGGCTGTCTTCACATACAGCCTTATCATTCATGGCTTCAAACGAAACCGGCTGTAACTGCATCAGAATATCCATACGATCCAGCATTGCCCGGCTGATTTTTCCCTGATATGTCCGGATCTGATTCACTGTGCAGTTGCATTTATTCCGGTCCGGATAGCAGCCACACGGACAAGGGTTCATTGCCCCGACCAGCATAATATTTGCCGGGAAGCGATAAGCCGCATTCAACCTGCCGATCACCACACATTTCTCTTCTAATGGCTGGCGCATTGCCTCAATTGCTCTCTTACCAAACTCCGGCAATTCGTCCAGGAACAACACACCGTTATGCGCCAGACTCACTTCGCCCGGTTTCGGAATCACACCGCCGCCGATCAGAGCTGTTGTTGTAATCGTATGATGCGGTGCACGGAACGGTCTCTGTCTTATAATCTCCTTCCGATCACCAAGCATTCCGCGTACACTGTATATCTTCGTCAGTTCCATACTCTCCTCGAACTCCAGTGGTGGCAGAATCCCCGTCAGGCATCTGGCAGCCATGGTCTTTCCGGCTCCCGGTGGCCCGCTCATCAGTACATTATGCATCCCGGATGCCGCGATCTCCAATGCCCTTCTCGCTAACAGCTGGCCTTTCAGATTTCTAAAGTCCCAGAACTCTGCCTCATGCTCCTCGCAAATTTCTTCTCCCGGCTCCGGTACTGTCAATCTGTCATCCTGCAGTACTTCCGCCAACTGTTTTAAGTGTTTCACACCATACACCTGCAGATCATGAACCATTGCCCCCTCCCGGCGGTTCTCTTCTGCAAGAAACAGCTTCCGAAATCCGGACTGTCTGGCGCAATCTGCAACTGACAATACACCATTGACAGGCAGAATGCTTCCATCCAGTCCAAGCTCTCCTAAAAACACTGCTCCTTCTACACTTTTCTGCGATAAATATCCATAGGAAACCAACATTGCGATTGCAATCGGAAGATCAAATCCTGAACCGCCCTTGCGCACATCGGCAGGCGACAGATTAATAACGACCCGTTTGGGATATAATTCAAATCCGGCATTCCGGATGGCGGTCCGGATCCGTTCTCCGGATTCCCGGATCTCGTTAGCCAAATATCCTACCATCTGAAAATTCGGCAGGCCATCTGACACATCCGCTTCGACATGGATCATCAATCCCTGAATACCGGAAATGGTTCCACTTGTTACACTACTATACATACTGCTCCTTCCTCACTTCGGAACAGGCCTCGTATAGATTGTAACCCGAAGAACCATTTTCTGTCAATTAATATGTAAATTTATTTTATACTTATTTATCCAGTAATTTCTTTAACTCATCCATAAAGGTACCGACATCCTTAAACTCTCTGTACACAGACGCAAACCGGACATAGGCAACCGGATCCAGCTTTTCGATCTCATCCATAACGATCTCACCGATTACCGTACTCTCCACCTCTTTCGCCTCCAGATTAAATATCTTCGTCTCGACATTATCCAGACACTGTTCGATCTGCTCTGCCGAAACCGGACGCTTATGACAGGATTTCACGATACCGGATGCTATCTTGGAACGGTTATACGGTTCCCGGTTCTTATCCTTTTTTATTACGATCAACGGGATGGTTTCTACCTTCTCGTAGGTAGTAAATCTTCTCCCACAGGCATCGCACTCCCGCCGTCTTCGAATGGAATTATTCTCATCTGCCGGTCTGGAATCAATAACTCTTGTATTATCAGCTGCACAAAATGGACATTTCATACTTCTTCCTCCGTATCCTTTATATATGCTCCTTCTTTTTTTCAGAAGCTGTAACCAGATCAATATCGACCAGAACAATGTCCGGCCCGATCTTTATAATATGGCAAAACGGAATCACATATTCCGTACAGGAGCAGAAGCAGCCAAACAGCTTGCCGGGCCCCGGAACGATCAGTGCTTCTACTCTGCCACTGCAGGAATCAAACACCATGTCTGATACAAACCCCAGACGTTTGCAATCCTTACAGTTGATTACTTCCCGTTGTTTTAAGTCAGAAAACCGCATAATATCCAATCCTTTACACACTGTTTGTATCATAATATGCCGGATTTCGTTCAGGTTTCCTGTGCTGATAAGTATACATGATTTCGCAGACCTTGAAAAGCCTTTTATCCCTCCGGAAGTATTTTATAAAAAAAACACACTTTTTTCAGATTCTTCTTCCTTGTTTTTTCGGATTTTATGTTACAATATGAATAAGGATGTATGTTATATCCCGTATTTTTATATTAAGGAGTTACTTATGAACGAACAGAATCTTTCCTCTGATAATCTGGCCACCAGTAAACGAAAGCTGGCAGAAGCCGCCGATACCCCATCCACCGCTGTCGAAACCGAAGATGCACTGGAGCTGCATGCCATGTCTCCAAAAGAACGCAGAAGATATAAACGACAGCAGGAAAAAGAAAAGCTGGCAGAGCTTTCCTTCTGGCGAAAGGTTCAATACATACTTATGTATTATACCTGGAAGTTCCTGGCAGTTGTTGGCGCCATTGCACTGATACTTCTCGTTGCACAGCGTGTATACATTGCCACCCGCCCGGTTGCTCTGCATATCGTTCTTGCAAATGACACCGGTTCGGAGGATATTACAGAAACCATCACCTCCATGTATAAAAGCTATTATGAAGTACGGGATGATGCCCGCTTCTATGTTGATACGAATTGCTTCATCGATCCGGGAGAAACCCTCACCTCTCTGAACACCAGCTATTATACAAAGATGATGTCGGCATTAACGCATAATTCCACACATATTGTCATCTGTGACAGTCCGGTGATTGACTATTATGCAGTAGATGGCTATTTTCTGGAGCTGAAGCATGGACTTCCGGAGGATATCTGGGAACAGGTATCGGACCGCTTATATGAATGTGACGGTCCTGTCGAAGATTCCGATTACTATGCGATCGATATTTCCGGTATGGAATTTACCAAAGAGGCCGGCATCCAGTTAGAACAGCCGTATTTATGTATTCCGACCTGTCTGGATGATGAAAAGCGTGAAATTGCATTTAACTTTATCCGAATGATCTTAGATATGGAAGAAAAAGCGCCCGCAGAGTAATCTCTGCAGGCGCTTTTATTCTGTACGTATCGCCGTTTCAACAACCGACTATCTCATGATATGATCTTTACCGGGCATTTACTCTTACAGGTTCCACAGTTTGTACATTTCTCATAATCGATTCTTGCAAGATTATCCGTTACTTCGATCGCACCCTCCGGACAGTTTCTGGCACATAATCCACAACCGATACACCCTGCCTGGCATACCTTTTTCACCTGAACACCCTTCTCTTTAGAACTGCACATAACTACCTGTGTTGAATCATATGGGATCAATGCGATCAGATGCTTTGGACAGGCCGCCACACATTTTCCGCATGCCTTACAGGCTTCCGGATTTACAACCGCAATTCCGTCAATGATCTCAATAGCTCCGAACGGACAGGCTGCTTTACAATCTCCATATCCCGTACAGCCGAACGCACAGGCCTTGGCGCCGCCACCCGGATTATTCTGTGCCAGTCGACAGCTTTTCGGTCCTATATACTCATACTGCTCGCCTGCCTTCTCACAGGTTCCGGCACACTGCACCACTGCACGCATACGAACACCTTCATCAACCTCTGTTCCCATAATCTGTGCGATTGCCTTTGCAACTGCCTCACCGCCTACCGGACAGCCGGATACAGACGCTTCTCCTTTTACGATTGCCGCTGCCAGACCATCACATCCCGGAAATCCGCAGCCACCGCAGTTATTTCCCGGAAGTGCCTCCCGGACAGCCACTTCCCGCTCATCGACCTCAACCTTGAACTTTTCTCCTGCAATACTTAAGAGTACCGCAATAATAATACCGGTAAGTCCTACCACTAAGGTTGCAATCAAAATTCCACCTATTACTGATGACATATCCACGCACCCCCTATAACCGGATCAGACCGGAAAAGCCCATAAATGCAATCGACATCAGGCCTGCCGTCAGAAGCACGATCGGCATTCCCTGAAACGGTGCCGGAATATCGTTATCTTCGATCTTTTCCCGGATGCCGGCCAGAATTACGATGGCAATCGTAAACCCGACTGCAGTACCGACACCATTTACAACACTTTCCAGAAAGTTATAGTTATCTGTTACATTATTCAATGCAACACCTAATACCGCACAGTTGGTTGTGATCAACGGCAGATACACACCAAGGGTTTTATGCAGTGCCGGCATTGCTTTCTTTAAAAACATTTCCACAAACTGCACCAGAGCTGCAATTACCAGGATAAATACAATGGTCTGCAGATATTCGATATGCAGAGGAGTCAGTATGAACTGATAGATCAGACTGGCCACTGCCGAAGAAATCGCGATAACAAATATAACCGCAACGCCCATACCGGCAGCCGATTTCATATTCTTTGATACGCCCAGAAACGGACACAATCCCAGAAACTGACTCAGTACAACGTTATTTACCAAAGCCGCGCTGACTGCGATCAGAATAATCTTCGTTGCTTCACTCATGGCTGGTTCCCTCCTTTTCCTTCGTATGTCCTACGACATCATCTCCACCGTCAAAATCAAAGAACTTACCACCACAGGAGGTGTTTCCGCAATGCATACAGTCTTCCATTCTGCAAACGGTATCATTCGCCTGTCCGCTCTTATTCTTCTTCAGCTTCCGGTAATTCAAAAACGCGATCAGGAATGCCAGCACCAGAAATGCTCCCGGTGAAAGCACAAAGATACCGATCGGCTGATAACCCGGAATCGCTATGCCGAAAACAGAACCGGCTCCGATCAGTTCTCTTACGATTCCGATAGCGGTCAGTCCTACCGTAAATCCAAGCCCCATTCCGACACCATCAAAGATAGAAGGAATGACCGGATTCTTGGAGGCGTAGGATTCTGCCCGTCCCAGAATAATACAGTTTACAACGATCAGCTTTATATAACCGCCCAGGCTTTCGGAAAGTCCCGGTAAAAATGCCTGCAGCAAAAAGTCAATGATCGTAACAAACGAAGCCACAATTACAATATACGCCGGAATTCTTACCCGGTTCGGTATAATATTCCGCAACGCCGAGATCATCAGATTACTCATGATCAGAATGACTGTCGTACTAAGACCCATTCCAAGTCCGTTCATTGCCGATGTCGTAACCGCCAGTGTCGGACACATACCTAAGATCTGGACAAAGGTCGGATTCTCGGTGATAACACCGTTCTTAATTCGCTCCAATGCCTTATTCATCTGTGCCACCTCCCTGCTCAGCGGAACCTGCGCCCAGCTCTCCTGCATAACAGATTCCCGCATTGACTGCATTCGTTACCGCATTGGTCGTGATCGTTGCACCGCTTAACGCATCAATCTCATTGTCCGCAGTTGCTCCGGTCTTGGAGTAGGCAAATTGCTCTACCTGCTTCCCTGCAAACTGTTCCTGGAATTCCGGCTTCTTTGCCTCCATTCCGAGTCCGATCGTTTCCGATAATGACAGGAAGGAAATTCCATTGACCGTGCCATCCATCCGGATACCCATCGCAAGCTGCAGCTCGCCGCCATATGCTTCCGAAGAGGTAATCGTCATTACATATCCCAGAGTCTTTCCGTCTGCATCTGTAGCCGCCTTCACCTCATCGATTCTGTCCTTTGTATATCCGGCATCCGCCAGTACCTGCTGTGCATCTGCCGCATCTGCTACTTCCGTAAATTCTGCCGCATCCGTAAATACTGCCTGATATGCCTCATTCTTCTTATCCTCCTGTGTCCTTGCAATCGGATTCTTGGTAATTGCATAAACACCACCCAGAAGCAGTCCGGCAATCAGCGTGATTGCAAACAGAATCAGCGAATCCTTGATCATCTGTTTATTCATGCTTCACTGCCCCCTTTCCAAAGGACTTTTCAGCCGTAAACCGTTCAATGATCGGCACTAACAGGTTGCCGCACAAGATAGAATAAGACACACCCTCTGCTGCGGTGGTCGTATTCCACGGACTTCTTAAAACAAAGGTAAGGATTCCGAGCAATACACCATATACCACTCGTCCCTTTGCGGTAATCGGCGATGTCACATAATCGGTTGCCATAAAGAATGCTCCGAGCATCAGACCACCACCGCATAAATGGGTTGCCAGAAATCTCAGATCAAATCCTCTGCCACTGGCCAGTGCGTAAATCAGTATACATACGGAAAAGCTGCCAATGTAAGTAAGCGGAATCCGGATATCGATCACCCGCCGGAAGATCAGATATGCACCACCTAATAAAATCGCAACTGCCGAAGTCTCACCAATGGTTCCGGCCGTGCTTCCCATAAACATCCGAAGCAGATTCACTTCACCACCGGTCTTCAGAACCGCTAACGGCGTTGCCGTTGTCATTGCATCATATACAAAATTCGTCATCGGCTTTGCAAAGGAAAGAAGCAAAAAGCATCTTGCCGCAAGTGCCGGATTCACAAAATTCTGTCCGATTCCGCCAAACAGCTGCTTTACAACAATGATTGCAAATACACTGCCCAGCATTGCCATCCACCACGGCAGGGTTGATGGCAGATTTAATGCCAGTAACAGACCGGTAACCACTGCACTGAAATCCCCGATCGTCACCTTACGTTTCATCAGATATTCAAACAGTCCCTCGCTCAACACGCAGGTCAGCACACATACCGCGATCAGTAAAACCGCACGGAGCTTAAAATTATAAATTCCCATAATCGTAGTCGGAAGTAATGCAATGATCACATCTAACATAATCCCTGATGTACTGTCCTCATGACGAATATGCGGAGAAGATGAAATCCCTTTCTTTGTATCCATAGCACACCTCCTACTTCTTTCTGCCTGCCAGAATTGCTTTTCTGGTTGCTGCAATCGTCTGGGTCAGATGCCGTTTGGCCGGACATACATAGGAACAGCAACCGCATTCACAGCATTCCATTCCATCCTGCTCTACAAATGCATCCAGCTTTCCATGCTCTGCAAGACTTGCAAGCTTCGTCGGATTCACTCTGCCCGGACAGACTGCCACGCATCGGCCACAGCGAATACAGTTCGATGGTTCACAGGCGGCTACTTCATCCTTCTTCATACATAACACCGCAGAGGAACCCTTCACTGCAGGGACCTCAGTCGAAAACATAGCCTTTCCCATCATTGGGCCGCCGGATATGATCTTCTCCGGCTCCCCATCCAGATATCCACCGGCAGCTTCGATCAGCTCCTGAAGGCTGGTTCCCAGTAATACTTTAAAGTTCTTCGGATCCACGATATCATCTCCACTGATCGTTATGATCCGGTCGATCAACGGAACGCCCTCCACAACTGCCTTATAAATCGCAGTGACTGTATCAACATTATGTACAATACAGCCTGCATCTGCCGGCAGCATACCGGAATTAATATACCGCCCGGTATTGGCATAGATCAGCTGCCGCTCTGCTCCCTCCGGATACTTCGTTTTCATAACATTGACCTGAATCTTCGGATTATCTGCCGTCTGCTCCTTCATGATCCGAATTGCTTCCGGCTTATTATCCTCAATTGCAATAATGCCGGATGCCTGTGGAAACATATGAAGAACAATCTCCAGTCCGGTTACCACCTTCTCCGGTTCTTCCAGCATTCTCCGATAGTCGGAGGTCAGATATGGCTCACACTCGGAACCATTTACAATAATATAATCGATGGAATCCGGATTCTTCGGTGACAGCTTCACATGCGTCGGAAATCCGGCTCCGCCCATGCCGACAATCCCGGCATCCTGAATAACCGCCAGCAGTTCTTTCCTGTCCATCTCCTGCCAGTTACCGGGTGCAGGTCTTTCCATCACTTCATATTCGCCATCATTTTCAATAATAATGGACTCTACCTTGGTACCACCGGCTGTCAGACGCGGTTCAATATTTTTAACGGTTCCGGAAACTGATGCATGAATATGCGCTGAAACAAATCCACCCGCTTCCGCGATCCTCTGTCCGACCAGAACCCGGTCGCCCTTTTTCACAACCGGTTTTGCGGGTGCTCCGATATGCTGACTCAACGGATAAACCAACTCTCCCTTTGGCAGATATGTTTCGATCGGTTTATCCATGGTCAGTTCTTTGCCCTCGTAAGGATGGATGCCACCCTTAAATGTAAGCAAACTCATACGTAATACCTCGTTTCTTAAGATTTATCTCAATTTTAATACAATTTTTCTCATTATTCAACTGATTTCCATTGGTAAATGTCGGTGTAACCATGCTCCTGCAAGTCCGACCAAAACACCGGCGATTACCCCTGATACGATCAGCACCGGCAGGTAATAAAAAATGGCCGCTGTCCCCATCATGATCCAGGCTGTCAGGATCTGTCCGAGATTATGAGCTACTCCGCCGGCTGCACTGACGCCCGCAACCGAAAGGCCGGTTTTCTTTTTTAAAATCGCCATAACAGCCAGACTGAGCATGGCTCCCGCCAGACTGTAAATACCGATTGCCAGATTTCCGAACAGGATACTGGAAATCAGCACACGCAGCACACTGACTGCAGCAGCCTCCTTCAAAGAAAACCGGTACAATACCAGAAGTGCTACTAGATTGGCGATTCCAAGCTTCACTCCCGGAATACCCAGTGTAATCGGAACACAGGATTCCAGCCAGCCAAGAACGATCCCCAATGCAGTCATTACCCCTAATATGGATACCTTTTTTGCCATAGAATGCTCTCCTTATCTTTTAATCTCCACCACCAGACCGTGTGGCAGGCATACGATACTTTCTCCTGTTTTCGAAATCTCTTTATGGTTCACACAGATCTGATCCCGGCAGTCTGCCTCAGCGATCCGCACTTTTCCGTTCTCTATCTGAAGTACGTTTTCTCCGTTCTCACTCCGGATCGGCATCCTGCAGTCCTCCTGGAGCGGTTGTTCCAGAATCACTGTTCCATCCAGTGTTACCACTGCTTTTTCTCCATTCTTTGCAAACAAATAAAACCCAAGTCCCACAGCTACCGCTATGAGCAGGAGACTTGCGATCAGAATAATATCCTGTTTTTTCATACATACATTCTCCATTTATTTAATCGGCGGCAACGGTATATTCCGAAGTTACCGGCTGAAATGCTTCCGTGACACCATCTGTCAGATAGATTTTCTTATCCGTCGTGATAAATACTGCCTCTGCTCCATATTTTTCCAGTAATTCCATGGATTTTTCTCTTCCGAGCACAAAACACGCGGTAGACAATCCGTCACTGTCGATTCCTTCCGGGCAGAGCACTGTGACGGAAATCAATCCGGAATCTGCCGGATAACCGGTCTCCGGATCCATAATATGATGATACCGGACTCCGTTCTCCACGAAATACTTCTCATAGTCTCCGGATGTAGACACCACCATGTCATCCGACACCGTTATATATCCGACTGCCGTTCCCTGTGCGCCACGCGGATCCTGAATCCCGATATTCCATGCACTGCCATCCGGTTTTTTCCCATATACCAGGACAGAACCGCCAATCGAAACCACCGCTCCCGATATCTTCATTGATTCCAACCGCTCTGCAATTTTATCACAGGCAATCCCCTTGCCCAAAGCACCCAGATCCAGAGTCATTCCGGCCTGATCAGCAGTCAGATTTCCATCCTCTGAGATATGGAGCTTCGTATATCCTGTTTTTTCCAACGTTTCCTGTAGCTCCCTGTCATCCGGAATCGCCGGGTGCTCCCCCTCGATTCCCCACAGATCCAGCACCGGACGCAATGTGATATCCAGCGCCCCACCGGAATCCTCACACAGCTTCCACGATTCCGTCAGCCACGCCTGCTCCTCCGGATACAGTCTGCAGGCCTTTCCCTCCTGCAACTGCCCGTTCAGATACGCGATGGAGGATTCCGGTTCTCTCCAGCTCAGAGCATGATCATTTAACTCCGTAATCAACGCAGGCAACTCTTCCACTGCCTGTTTACTGTCCTTTCCGTATATATCTGCCGTAATCACCGTTCCCATTCCAATTCCGGTATAGTGATTCTCTGCTGTCATATTCCGGTAAAACAGGAAGCCGGCAAGAATCAGCTGCAACGCCAGGATCACCGGGATTCCAATCACAAACTTCCGATGCTTTGTCTTATGCCGGAAGGTATACATTCCCAGAAGACTGCCTGCACTGCCTCCCAGAATTGCAAATAAAAACAACACCTTCTCCGGAATCCGCCACTTTCGTTTCTGTGCCTTCCGTTTATCAATTCCCATACTCAGAAATCCGGCAAGATTTATGAGCAGTAAATACAAGATTCCGATCTTCCACATCATTCATGAACCTCATTTCATTTCTTTCTGTACAAAGAAGGCTTGCGAAAAGAATCCCTTTCGTAAGCCTTTTATTTTCTATTATGCTCTTTTTACAAAATACTCATTATACCAAAGCAGGAACATGAATACCGTCCAGATCTTCCGGCTGTTATCGAACTTCTCTGCCTTATGCTGATCCAACAGTTTCACCAGATAATCGGTATCAAAGAACTGTGCTGCTTCCTCGCTGGTGAACGCTTCCTTGATCCGGTTATAGTACTTGTCCTCCCGCATCCATACACGGATTGGAACCGGGAATCCCAGCTTCTTCTTATCTGCAACCTTTTCCGGCAGAACCTCCAGTGCAGTCTTACGGAATGCACGCTTGGTCACTTCTCCTTCTACCTTATACTGTCTCGGGATTCTGGATGCCACCTCGAACACCTCTTTATCCAGGAACGGTACCCGGACCTCCAGTGAATTCGCCATACTCATCTTATCTGCCTTTAACAGAATATCATGCACCATCCATACATTAATATCCAGATACTGCATCTGTGTTACGGTATCCTTTCCCTTGGTCCGTGCCCAGTAAGGCTTTGTAACATCCAACGGATTCACTCCGTTTCGCTCCTTTAACAGCTTATCCTTTTCTTTTTCATCAAAGATAAATGCATTTCCCACATAACGCTCCTGCAGAGTCTTGGAATGTCGAACCAGGAAGTTAAAGCCACGTTTCTTCGGGAACAGCGACGCAAACTTACCGATCAGTCGGCGGATAGGGAACGGAATCACATCATATGCCTTGTTTTCCAATGGTTCCCGGTAAATATTATAGCCGCCAAACAGCTCATCCGAGCCTTCTCCCGACATAGCAACCTTAACATATTTTGCGGTCTCATTTCCAAGGAAATACAGTGCGATTGCCGAAGCATCGGCCAGCGGCTGATCCATATAATACTGGATCATCGGCAGCTTCTCCCAGTATTCCTCCGGTGAGATGACCTTGCTGATATTCTGCACCTGAATAATATCGGACAATTCCTTTGCATAGGAAATCTCATTATACTTCTTCTGTTTAAATCCAACCGTAAAGGTCTTGTCTACATTTGCCAGACATGCAATATAGCTGGAATCCACACCACTTGACAGGAAGGAGCCTACCTCCACATCACTGATCTTATGTGCCTTCACAGAATCCTCCATAACCGTTCGGATCTCCTGTGCCCATTCATCCAGATCCTTACTCTCATCCGGCTCTTTAAACTCCGGTTCCCAGTATCTTGTAATCGTGACCTTGCCATCCTCATACACCAGATAATGTGCAGGTGGCAGACATTTTACCCCTTCAAAAAAGGTATCTGCCGACGGACTGTACTGATAGGTCAGATAATTCTCTAAAACGTCATGATTTAACTTTTTTTCAAAATTCGGATGATGTAAAAATGCCTTGATTTCCGAACCAAACATCAAAGTTCCGTTCATCTGTGCATAATACATCGGCTTAATTCCAAAGAAATCTCTTGCCAGGAACATTTTCTTTTCATTTCTGTCCCAGATTACAAATGTGAACATACCACGCAGCATATTCAGCATATCGTAACCGTATTCCTCATAGGAATGAATCAGAACCTCAGAGTCTGTCTGTGTCTTAAATACATGACCCCGCTTTACCAGTTCTTCCCGGATGTCCTGATAATTATAGATCTCACCGTTAAACATCAATACCAGCGATTCATCCTCGTTATAAATAGGCTGACTGCCGGAGTTCAGATCGATAATACTTAACCGGCGGAATCCCAATGCGATATCATCATCCAAAAAGGTACCGTCACTGTCCGGCCCCCGATGAATGATCGCATCCTTCATTTTTTCTATTACCTCTGCCTTTTCCGGCAGATGATCTACAAATCCTACAAATCCACACATGCTGTTTGCACCTCTGTATTGTTATTTTCCTGTTTTCTCTTTCTTACATTACTGTTCATTATGGACTGAAGCCCCGGACTTGTCAAGTTTTTCTATTGTCCTTCAAGCCCTCCGGTCTCTTATAATCCCAGCTGATTCCATAAATCTTCAAACCACCGCCTGATAGACTCAAACAGGTCTTTCAGCCATTGTTTCGCTGCTTCTTTACTATCATCCTCTTCCGTAGATGCTTCCTCGGTCGTTGAGTCTTCCGTGGAGGTTTCTTCGGTAGTCTCGGTCGTTTCCTCCGTTGCAGTATCCTCGGTTGCCGGTGTTTCCGTGGTCTCCGTAGCTTCGGTCGTTGGTGCCTCGGTCGTCCCCTCCGTCGTTGGAAGTTCCGTTGTTGATTCTTCCGTGGTCACCGCCTCCGTCGTTGGCTTCTCCGTGGTCGCTGTCTCCGTCGTCGGAGCTTCTGTCTTCGGTGTTTCGGTCGTTCCTCCGGTGGTCGGAGTCTCCGTACTTGCTGTCTCCGTCGTCACTGCCTCTGTAGTCGGAGCTTCTGTCTCCGGTGCCTCGGTCGTTCCTCCGGTGGTCGGAGTCTCCGTACTTGCTGTCTCCGTTGTTCCGGTCTCTGTGGTTGATAGCTCTGTTTCTGACGCATCCTCTGTAAGCTCCGGCACATATTGATTGCCGATTACCGGTTTCTTCAGCTCTGTCTCTACAACCGGATAAAAGCTGCCGAACATCTCCTGATCATGTGCACAGACCTGTACAACATCCCCTTTATGATATTTCTTCTGGAATGCATACATGTACTGCATGGTTCCGGAGATATTTTCCTGCTCCTTACCATCCTCTACATACATTGTTACATATAATTTTAATTCATATACCGAATCGGTATCATATGTGTTTTCGATTTCCTGTGAACGGACCCCGGAATCCTTGTAATCACATACCATATACGTACCGGAATAAAAATTATCCGTAAAATCATTTTCCTGATCCACATGAATAAAGGTACCATCCTTATAAAGATAAAGCACACTTCCATCCGCACCCTTTCTCCATGCCCTTCCGGCCAGTTCATCCGCAGACCCAAAGGTATGCTGGAAAATACTTCCGAAAAATATCAGTATTATAACGCCCGTCACAAGACTGATACCACCCATGACAATTCCGGAGGTTGCCATTCCTTTTCCCTGTGCCTTTACAACACCAAGAATACCGAGTACGACTGCCGCGACTGCCAGTACCACACCAAACGGCTGAACACAGATTAACAGAATCGAAAGAATTCCAAGAATCATGGCCGCAATCCCGAATCCCCGGGCCTTCTTTTCCGGCTCCGTTCCTTCCGGCATGGTCTCTTCCGGTGCCTCCGCCGCTGCATTCACATCCTGTGTTTCGTTTTGCATATATTCATTCATCTGTAAACCGCCTTTCCGATTCCATCCTGTTTATACACATCTCCGGGAATGTCCTGTCCGTCCAGCACTACCCGGACCAGCTCTTCTCCCACATAATCCAGCTTCAGAGAAAAGAAATCCTTTCGGGTTTCCAGCAGGTGAAAAAATACCTTATCTCCTTCCCAGATCGGAAGCTGATAAACGGCATCCTTTTGCACCCATTCCAGCGTCCCCTCCTCACACTCACCGATCGTTCCCTGATATTCATCCGCTGTATAGAGGCACATATATTCCATATCTGCCTGCACAACATCATCCTTTACCAGCTTTCCGTCCTTCATCCATCCGGCCGTATCTGCGTCCGTCTGTCGGAACGTAAATGTAACAATACCCCGGAACTGCCATCCGGTAAGTGTCAGTCCTGTCTCTTCCCGCACTTCCCGGAGCAGACATTCCTCCGGGCTCTCACCGGCCTCAAAATGCCCGCCGACTCCGATCCATTTATCCCGGTTCACATCCTGCTTCTTCTTAACTCTGTGAAGCATCAGGTACTGATCATCCTTCTCAATATAACATAATGTTGTCAGATTATTGATATGCTCACTCATTCGTATTCCTCATTCCACAACCGTAACTATAATAAACCATAACCAAAAACGGCGGCAGATCCTGCCGCTGTTCTTGTATTGTTCCGGTCGGTACTAATTAAATAATACAACCTCTTCCTTCGGTTTCTCTGCCGGTACTACCTTCGTCGCATAAATGACAGGTCCGTCTCCACGGAATTCCCGGTAATATTCCTTCTTTATCGTTCCCGTGATCTCTACCCACTGACGGTCCTTCAGCATGGCAGCCATATCACTGACGCACTTGAAGCCGACAAACGCAATGTCCTCTACGCAACAGGTCATGGCATGTCTGCCCGGTACAAATGCATTCTTCGGATAATTCTTCGGTTTATATACCATACCCTTAAAATGAATGGTCTTACCGACATATTTATCCGGATTATCTGAGGCATCAATATAAAAGATACCAAAGTCATCATCCTCAATCTCAATGACATCTGCATTTAACTTATACGGAAGATCATCATCTGCATTTTCAAAGTCCGTGCTTCCGTCTTCCTTTTCAAATACGATGGTTGCCATACGGTTATTGGCCTTTATGATTCTCCGGTACTCGCCTCGTTTGGTCTCCTCCGTACAACGGTTAAATATAACCAGATTGGCAGCGGATACCTGCTCCATCATCATGGCACGCATATTGTTCAGATAACTGTCAAAGGTGCTCGCATCAATATTAGCCACGATCTGTACTACCGTCCAGCCCTTTGGAACATTCAGATCAAACAGCTGCTGGAGCTTCCAGGTTCCGTTATACTCGATCAGTACCAGCTGCGGCTTGTACTGTGCCTGCAGTTTCATCAGCCGTTCTGTTGTCAGATCCTCCGGTTCCTCGATCATTTCCAGCATAATATTATGCGCTGCAAGCTCGGCAGGATCATACTCTTCCATACCTTCCTCACATACCAGCAGTAACGCCCGATCGCCTTCATTAAAATTCTGCCCGATCAGTGTATTCTGAATAAATGTCGTTTTACCGCCTTCCAGGAATCCGGTAAACAGATATACCGGTATTTCTTTTGCCATAGTAATTCCTCCTACTGTCCTTCAAAACTGGTTTCGCCCGGCTCCTATAACTGGAACAGCTTCTCCAGCTTATCCTCCTGCAATTTGCTGCCGATTACGCACAGCTTACCGGTATAATCCGGATTTCCCTTTCGGATCTCATATTCACCCGGTACCAGATCAAAGTAGATCCACTCGCCATTTACATTCGGAACCATACCCTTTGCTCTCAGGATGACACCATACTCCTCGCTCTCGGATAAGGTCTTAAGGATTGCTTCCATGTCAGAATCCGTATATTTATGTGGTGTCTCCTTACCCCAGCTTGAGAATACCTCATCCGCATGATGGTGATGATGGTGGTGATCATGACATCCGCATTCATCATGGTCATGGTCGTGGTCATGATGATGCTCTTCATGATCGTGATCATGGTGGTCATGCTCATGTTCTTCATGGTCGTGATCGTGGTGATCATGCTCATGTTCTTCATGGTCGTGATCATGGTGGTCATGTTCATGCTCATGGTCATGATCGTGGTGGCACTCTTCTCCATGCTCATGATGATGTCCACACTCCGGACATACCTCAGCCTCTTCCATCAGCTCGGCAACCAGGGAATTTCCCTCTGTCATAGCCTTGCGGATAACAGAACCGTCAATCTCATCCCAGGCGGTTGTGATAATTGCAGCCTTCTCATTATGCTCTCTTAACAGAGCTACGATTGCTTCCAGCTTGTCCTGTGCCATCTTCTGTGTCCGGCTTAAAATAATGGTGCTTGCACTTTCAATCTGGTTATTGAAAAATTCGCCGAAATTCTTCATATACATTTTAGCCTTAGTTGCATCTGCAACCGTTACAAAGCTGTCCAGCTCCAGCTCTGTCTCCTGTGCCACACCCTGAACGGCTTTGATAACATCCGATAATTTACCGACTCCGGACGGTTCAATAATGATACGATCCGGTGCATACTGTGTCAGAACCTTCTTCAGGGCCTCACCGAAGTCACCGACCAGAGAACAGCAGATACATCCGGAATTCATCTCTGTGATCTCAATGCCCGCATCCTTTAAAAATCCACCGTCAATACCAATTTCTCCGAATTCATTCTCGATCAGCACCAGCTTTTCTCCCTGAAATGCTTCTGCGATCAGCTTCTTTATCAGGGTTGTTTTACCAGCTCCAAGAAATCCTGAAACAATGTCTACTTTTGTCATTTTAAAACGCCTCCATTTGTTCATCCTGCCATGCAGGTATCTTCTATATTTTAGTCTGCGCAAGCGGCAGCTCTCCCTTTTGTACACCATGTACGATTGCTACAGTGTTCCAAACTGTCCCTAGTATTATATTCTTATTTTCCTGCATTGTCCAGTCTGACCTTTTCCGACCTCTCAATTCCTGCTTTCTCCGGACAATACCCGGTGTAAAATATATGCCAGCGGCTCCATCGCATTCCTTGCCTCCTCCAATGTATTGGTCTGCCCGCCTACTTCGATCAGCGTTGCCTTCGGCCTCCGGTCCAGATTATACTGATACCCTTTTATATATGTACGACGCAGAAAATCCGGATAATCCGCAGTTCCCTCCAGATATAACTGAAGACTGAATGCCAGATTCGCCTGCCGGTTCGGATTGGCCAGATATGCAAGCTCTCCGTTCGATACCGTCCGGCTGACACCGTTAAAAAACATGATCTTCGCGGTCGGCTTTCCATTGATATTTGTTACCAGATGTGTATTTTCATTTAACCCATCCCGGTGCAGGTCAATCACAACCTCAATCTCCGGATGCTCTGCCAGGATCCGGTCAATGCCCTCTCCGGATGCCGTATAAGCATAATTCCGGTCCACCTTTCCATCAATCCGGTCATAAACCGTCCGGTCATGATATACCCGATAGCCGTACCCCTCCAGCAGCTCGGTCAGCGTATCTCCCAGACCGATGGGCGTATCCTCCAGCACATCCGGTCTGCTGTCTGCAAACATCTCCGAAGAGCTATGGGTATGATAAATCAGGATCTGATATCCGGAATCATCCTGCTGCATTGTCATATCCATGGACAGCAAGGTATCCGCATTCATTTCATCCCGTTCTACATACGTGGTCGAATCTACAATATAACAGTTGTCGATCAGAAACTGGAAATCCGACAACTGTTCTCTGGAAAAGCTCCTGCCGTTCCCGACAGCCGGAACCGATGCCGTAAGCGTCTCCTCCGTTGACGTTCCATCCTGATTCTTTTCTCCGTCCTGTGCCTCTCCCGTTTTCTCATCCTGATAGAAATACTCCGGTACAGAATTGCCCCTGCTCAGATAATCCTCCGGATTTCCATAGATTTCCGCATATGCCATGACCGGAAACAGCTGCCGCATGAAAATACGGGAGCCGGTCTCCCATGGATGTTCTGTTTTCTGCTCCTGTTCCAGCACCGGAAAATATCCGGCAACCACCCGGTCTCCGGCAAACAAAAGCAGGTACAACATTCCCGCAAAAAATAGAACACCAACGATTCCCTCCCGTAATTTCCATCGGTTCTTATATTCACTTTTTACCTGTTTTACTGCATGTATCCATTTTCTCATATTTCATTATATGAGTGTTGCAGCCGATTTATTGCTTCCGAAATTGTAAAACTGATTCTTTTAATTGCCTCATCAATGTTTTTAGGTGTTACAAACATATTGGCAAGATAGGGCTCTACCATTTCACAGGCCAGCTGATACCGCTCCTGTTCTGTAAATGTCTCCATGGCCTCCCTTGTTCCGTTTTTCCCGAACGCATCCAGCATGACATCCATGGCATCATCTACGATCGCAGGCACAGAGATCACGGTCGGAACTCCGATCGCGATTACCGGAACTCCCATACTCTCATAGTTAATCGCCTTTCTGTGATTTCCTACACCGGACCCCGGTGCGATCCCGGTATCCGCAAGCTGGATCGTTTTGTTCAGACGATTGGACGTCCCGGCTGCCAGTGCATCGATCACAAGAAGCACCTCCGGTTTCACCTGGGCCACAACTCCCTTTAATATCTCCTGTGACTCCATTCCGGTCTGTGCCATAACACCCGGTGCCACCGCACTGATCTCATATGCACAGAACAAAATATCCTCCCGGATCAGATGTCTGGTCACATATAGATTATCAATGACCATCGGCCCCAGTGCATCCGGTGTCACTGCCCGGTTGCCAAGCCCTGCCACCAGAATCTTTGTTTTTCCTTTCAGCATCCTTTTCAGGCTTTGATAAAGAGATTCACTCATAGGCTCATGATACTCTTCATCGCTGCATCGCAGCTCCTCACTCTCAATTGTGATATAGGTTCCGATCGGTTTTCCGATCCTGTCCGCTCCCTCTTTTGTTTCTATAATAATC
>CABQJA010000002.1 GCA_902464345.1 uncultured Clostridium sp. | reverse complement strand
TCCTTAGCCAAGCTGATGCTCTCCTCTGCCAATCTGCTGATCCTGGATGAGCCGACGAACCACCTGGATATCACATCCAAAGAGATTCTGGAATCGGCACTTTGCAGTTATACCGGAACCGTCCTTTACGTGTCGCATGACCGGTATTTCATTAATAAAACGGCTACCAGAATTCTGGATCTGACCGGACAGCATTTGAATGAATATAAGGGAAATTATGATTACTATCTGGAGAAGAAGGAGTTAGTGGAGCGCCTGTATCAGGAAAGTCTCAACGGAAGCTCCGCCGGATCTGCATCAACTGCTCCGATACCGGATACGTCCTCTGAAGCAAAGCTGGACTGGAAGGCTCAGAAGGAGGAACAGGCCCGGATCCGCAAACGCGAGAACGACCTGAAAAAGCTGGAGGATAAGATTGAAGAACTGGAAACCCGCTGTCAGGAGCTGACAGATGAAATGTGCCTGCCGGAGGTTGCTGTTAACGCTGCCCGGTGCATGGAGCTTGCAAAAGAAAAAGAAGAAACGGAAGCCACCCTGGAAGCCTTATACGAAGAGTGGGAAACTTATGCTGACTGATCATGATCAGTATATCGGAGGTTCATTATGAAATTTGGAAATCAATTAAACAAGCATAAAAATCTGATTTTTTTGTGCATTCTTGCAACTGCCATCCTGACCCTGTTTATCATCTTTATCGGTCAGTATGTCAAAGATCTGTCGGGAAATCAGGCGAATATTATTTTTAATAAAGGCGGTGATTTTTTCGCTGACTACTTTAATGTCACCTATTATTCCAAGGATCTGGATCCATATCACAATGCCTATAACGGACCGGAAGAAAAGGCATATTTTCCGCTTACCTATGTCATCTTTCACTGGTTCAGCCAGCTGATCGATTATAAGTCTCTGGATGTTCCGACTCCGACCGATCATATGCAGATCCTGTCTGCCATCCTGATCATGTCCGGATTCTGTCTGATTCTTTTTCTGGCACTGGAACAGTTATCTACCTTAAAACGCGGATACCGTTATCTGCTGCTTATGAGCTTTGCTCTCTCCGGTATCTTTCTGTTCTCCTTTGAGCGTGGAAACTCCATTCTCATTGCTGCCGGATGTATGGTACTTTTCCTTGCTACCTACACCTCAGAAAATCCGGTACTCCGGGAGCTTGGTTATATCGCACTAGCATTGGCGGCGGCTCTGAAAGGCTACCCTGCGATTCTCGGCTTACTGCTGATCTACCGTCGGGAATACAAAGCAGCCATCCGACTGTTGATTTACGGTGTTGGCTTTGCGTTCATTCCTTTCAAATTCCTGCCGGGTGGATTTCATGAGAATCTGAACATCTTCCGTGCGAATGTAAAGCTGAATTCAGAAACCTACAGCTTCATCCGGAATCCAAAGCTGGGACTTTATTATTTCCTCTCCTATGGATTATCCGAGCTTCCAAACACGCAGAAATCACTGGAAGCTTCCATGAAGACACCGGTTTACATTATCTGCATCGTCAGTCTTCTGTTAAATGCTTTTCAGGACAGCACATGGAAAAAGACAGCCCTGCTGATCTGTATCACCCTGCTGGTCCCTGCCAACTGCGGACTGTACTGTGCCCTTTATCTGTTCCCGGTCATTGTCCTGTTCTTTAATGAGGAGAACAAGCCTAAGAAATGGTACGAGATCATTTATGTTGCTTTATTCGCCCTGATCCTGAACCCGTTACAATCCATTTCCAAGCTGAACGGTCAGAACATCGGACTGCTGATCGTTAATCTGGCAATTGTGATCCTGTTCCTCCTGCTATTTGCGGAGGCAGCTTACAAAACCGTTCATTTCATTCATGAACGAATCATTGCAGGAAAGCAGAAAGCCGTTTCCGAAACTTAAAATGCTAAGATACATGATTAAAATAACATAAAAATGCAGGCTGATCGATACCAGCCTGCATTTTTTATCCCATCCTGTCATCATAACAGGTTCTTTATTCTGCTTATTATTTCAGCTTCTGATCCAGAGTCTCACGGATTGCCTTGATGAATCCCTCACTTGATAATGCTGTCGGATTCGGAATACTTGTGATCAGTGCAAGATCCTTCGTCATCTTGCCGGACTCAATGGTCTCTAAGGTAGCTGCTTCCAGTGCGTCTGCAAACTTGCCAAGCTCCGGAAGATTGTCCATCTCGCCACGCTTTCTTAAAGCACCGGTCCATGCAAAGATCGTTGCTACTGAGTTGGTCGAGGTCTCTTCGCCCTTTAAGTGCTTGTAATAATGTCTCTGAACTGTACCATGTGCAGCCTCATACTCGTAATAGCCTTCCGGTGATACCAGTACAGAGGTCATCATAGCCAGAGAACCGAATGCGCTGGATACCATATCACTCATAACATCGCCATCATAGTTCTTACATGCCCAGATAAAGCCGCCCTTTGCCTTCATAACACGGGCTACTGCATCATCGATCAATGTATAGAAATACTCAATACCTGCTGCCTTAAACTTCTCATCGTACTCTGCATCATAGATTTCCTGGAAAATATCCTTGAATCTGTGATCATATTTCTTGGAAATCGTATCCTTGGTTGCAAACCACAGATCCTGCTTGGTATCTAATGCATAATTGAAGCAGCATCTTGCAAAGCTTTCAATCGACTTATCTGTATTATGAATACCCTGAATGATACCGGCTCCGGTAAAATCATGAATGGTCTCCCGTGTAACGGTACCATCTTCTGCCGTGAATACCAGCTCTGCCTTGCCGGCGCCCGGAACACGGATCTCGGTATTCTTATAAACATCACCGTATGCATGTCTTGCAAGTGTGATTGGCTTCTCCCAGTTCTTTACACATGGCTCAATGCCTTTTACAACGATTGGTGCACGGAATACGGTTCCGTCCAGAGCTGCACGGATCGTACCGTTCGGACTCTTCCACATCTCCTTTAAGTTATACTCTGTCATACGTGCTGCATTTGGTGTGATCGTTGCACACTTAACGGCAACACCGTACTTCTTGGTTGCTTCTGCAGAATCAATCGTTACCTGATCGTTGGTTTCATTTCTGTATTCCAGACCCAGATCATAATACTCTGTCTTCAGGTCAATATAAGGAAGTAATAATTCATCCTTGATCATCTTCCAAAGAATACGGGTCATCTCATCGCCATCCATCTCAACCAATGGAGTGGTCATTTTAATCTTTTCCATTGTAGGTCCTCCTGATTATCAAGTTTATCTAGCTTTACATTTTACGCATAGTCCTTTCATTTGTCAAATGCTATGCCTGCTTTTGTCTGTTTTATTATAAATCCTTCTCATCCTCATCCCGGTAGGTTTCATCCTCTTTATCACTGTCACCCGGACGACGGCTGACCAGAATCATAACCACCAGTACAATGATCGACACGATCAGGATCACCGCTGCCAGCCAGGGTCTTACCTTATCTCCTGTCATCGGCGATATCCACGCCATCATATTTCCCCATATATTCCACAGATTCATTTCTATCCCTCACTCTCTTATTTCTGTCTGCCTGCTCGGTATCGCTTATAATACTCCATATATTCTGCCGTGATCAGATTCATGCGGAACAGCATCTGCAAAATTTCCGTATATTCCGCCTCACTGATTCCGGTACTTGCCAGTGTCTGGATCTTATCATCCACCAGATCCTTATATTCCTTCGCCGTGTATACCAGATTCCGGAGCAGGATACCCAGCTTATAAATATCCTTAACTACCTCCTGGCAACGCACATCCCTGGTCACCTGATCGTCTACCTGAAATACCGGCTGCAGCATGTCCAGTACCACCCTTGCCGATGTATTGGTCAGATAGAGTCCATGTCCGAGTTCAAACAGATTCTTATATATGACCGGTTTTCCGTTTCGATTTCCGGACCGGTAGGATGGCAGATATTTGGAGAAGATCTTTGACATCATCGTTTCCTTTCGGAACTGCGGATATTCCTCCTTGGTCTGACACACAACTCCCGGATGATACAACAGGGTCATAAGCTCTGTCCGTGGCACTTCAATCTCACGGGTCTCCTTCTCCATAACCAGAAAATGCACCTTCCGGTGACTGATCCAGATATAGGCAGGCGCCTGCAGTATCTGATGCTGCTTCCAGGAATCAATTATGATACATTTATGATCCCGTTTCACCTTATATTTATAAAAGACCTGCTTTAATTTCTTCTGATCATAGGCATCGAGAGCTTCCGCGCGTGCTGGTTTCTTCTCCGGCATGTCAGCTTCCTCATACTCCGGTTTCTTCTCCGTTACGTCGGCTTCCGCACGCACCGGTTCCGCCTCTTTCTTCTTCACCGGCTGTTCCGGATGGGCTTTCTCCGGCTCCGGTACCCGTTCCGCTGCCGGTTGCTCTTCAACGGTCTCCGGAGCTTCCTCTGTCTCCAGCTCTTCCGTAATGATCGTAAACCTCTGTGCAATGACAACTGCGGCAATCCCGGCCGCTACACCTGCCAGAAACAGCCACATGGAATTGATCATGAAAGAAACAACGATCCCGCCAACTCCGGCAAGCATCAGCAATGTGGTCCCTATAATATATAAACGTGTTTTCCAATCTCCGTTTTTCAGTCCTTCCAGAACCTTCTTCATAGTAACCACTCCCTCGTATCTGCTGTCTGCTGCTTATCTGTCCCAGTTATGACTCTTCGTTCCTGTCTTCTGACTTTTCCTGCTCCTGTGCCGCCGTTTTCAAAGTCGATGCCTCTTTTTCATTATCCAGAATGGATATATCCGGCACAGCCTTCTTCGTTGCACCCTTAAACTTCCGCACGGCAACAGTCGCCTTGTTGATCGGTATATTCGTACCGGCACCGGCAATACAGCCACCCGGACAGCCCATGCCTTCGATCAGACATCCGTTCTTCCGTCCTGCCTTTGCCAGCATCAGTGCCTTTCTGCACTCACTTAAGCCTTCTGCATGCTCGATATTCACTTCCACATCCGGATAGTATTCCTTAATACATGCCTGGATGGCATCTGCAACGCCACCGGCTACTGCATAGCCGCGTCCGGCTCCGGTCGCATCCTCCACCGGAACGCCCTGTCCGAAATCATCAAACTCAATATCCTGCACAATGAACATGGCATCTAATTCTTCAAATGTAATTACAAAATCAACATCACTTCGAACGGTTCTTCTGGATGCCTCCAGCTTCTTTGCCGCACATGGACCGATAAATACTACCGATGCATTCGGATGCTCCTTCTTAATGATTCTGGCAGTCGCAACCATTGGGGTCAGCTCATTGGAAATCATACTGATCGTTTCCGGGAAATACTTCTTGGCAAGCATTGCCCACGACGGACAGCAGGAGGTCAGCAGGAACGGCTGCTTTCCGCTGGCTACAGCCTCTACATAATGTTCAGCCTCTGCCATAGCGCCGATATCCGCACCCATAGCAACCTCATATACATCTTTGAATCCAAGCTTGATCAGGGCTGCCTTGATCTTCTCCGGTGTTGCATACTCACCAAACTGGCCGACAAATGCCGGTGCGATCTCCGCAATGATCTCCCGTCCGGACTTCATTGCGCGGATCAGCTGAAACAGCTGGGACTTGTCTGCAATTGCTCCAAACGGACAGCTTACCATACACATACCGCAGGAAACACATTTATCCTCATTAATCTTTGCCCGTCCGTGCTCATCACTCTCAATGGCACCGACACCACAGGCATCCGCACACGGCCGCCGCTTATTGGCAATGGCATCATACGGACAGTTTGCCTTACATTTTCCGCATTTGATACATTTATTCTGATCGATAAAGGAATGCCCCTTTACCCAGGTAATGGCATCCATCGGACAGACCTCCATACAAGGATGTGCCACGCAGCCCTTACACTGATTACTTACCTCATAGATATTGTTCTCACAGGCATTACAGGCAGATGGAATAACCTGCATCAACGGTGGCTCATAATACTTCTCATCAATCGCACTCTCTTCCAGTCCCTGTGTAACATGGACCGGTCTGTCCTCCGGACGCAGAGACATACCCATAGCCAGTCGAACCCGCTCACTGGTAATCGCTCTTTCACGATATATATTATCGCAATACTGCGGTGTGTCTCCCGGTGTCACCTTGTAAGGAATCGCCTCTATATCATCATTAATAGAATTCGAATCGTATGCTACCTTTGCAATCTCCACAAATACCTGCTTCCGCAGTCTGCGAACATCTGTCTCTAAACCTCGCATATTGAACCTCCGCTCTTTTATGTCTTAATACATTTGGAGTTATTATACCACCTTTCGCCCATGTCTGTCTATGAAAGAAGTTGTTTCTTCCGCCTGTCTTTCATCCGGTTAGGACTTGCTTTTTTCGATGCAGTTCTTTATACTGTTGTATAGATTTATGAATGATTGGAGAAGGATTCTTATGGCATACGTTTCATCTGTGACCTACTCAACCGAGGCACAGTTTTTGGAAGCAATCGAAACAGCAAAGCTTGTACAGCAGAAAACGCAGTCTGCTGATTCTTCTTATGCCACCGATTCCTCCGATGCTTTCCGGCAGATGTTAAATGCCAGTACGGCTGCCTACTCCTCCGGAACAGCAGTTTCCGGTCAGACGGTTTCGTCCGTTGCCGGCGGCAATGTGACCTCTCCCGCAGATCTGGATGCTTATTTTCAGGAAGCAGCGAATACCTATCATCTTTCCGTGGATCTGTTAAAGGCCGTTGCAAAGCAGGAGTCGAATTTCCAGTCCAATATCGTATCTTCATCCGGTGCAGTCGGTATCATGCAGCTGATGCCTTCCACCGCATCCTATCTGGGTGTTACGGATTCTTATGATCCGTATCAGAATATCATGGGCGGAGCGAAGCTATTAGCCCAGTTATCCGAGCATTATCAGGGCGATCTTTCTCTGACACTGGCCGCTTACAATGCGGGCTCCGGTGCCGTTGACCGATATGGTGGGATTCCACCCTTTACCGAAACACAGAACTTTGTTGCAAAAATCAAGGCCAACCTCGGCATATAGGCTGACCTTTTCTTTTTGTTTTCGTCTGTTTTTCTTTATCTATTTCTAGTGATGATAATTCTGCATCCGCATCTCATACTCATCCGCAATCTGCTTGTATTTTCCGTAATCCTTTTCTTTTAACTCACCGGAACTCCGATACTGCTCTACCAGCTCCTGATACTCCTTCAGTGCAGTTCTCGCCAGATCCTTATAGTTATTCTCCAGATTCATCTTCAGCTCGTTTAATTTACCTTCCAATGCCTGCTTTGTCTTACGCTTAACCATCCTGTCCCCCTGCCTTTCATTGCCCTGCGAGCATTTACGATCCTATCACTGTCTTATATATCCTATGTCTTATCGCTTGTTTCTCTCATACTTTGCGAGCGTATGCAATGCATACTGCACACTGGAATACTGCTCCTCCAGACTTCCTGTTCCCGTTGATATATCCAGGGAAGCCGCTACATCCGTCAGGAGAACCTCATTGATCGTATCCCGCATTTCCAGAAATATTTTTAATTTATCCGTATAGGTATCGGCATCCAGAAACTGGATCAGCAGCGGATTCACACCCTCGGTCTCTGTTTCGTCTGCCCTCTCTGCCGTTCCTCCGGCTGCAGACTGCACGGCCGACTGCTGATACGCATCCTCCGTCTCCGGTCTGACGCTCTTAAAGCCTGCTGCATCGCTTCGACTGATTCCGGTCTCCGGTTCCGGCACGATTTCCGGATAAACCCGTTCAAACCGGTACTGCTGTCTGGCGTTCGGATACTTCTCCCGGTCTACCGGCTCCAAAAACATCTCCAGCGAGCGGACATATACTATAAAATCTCCATATAATGCCTGATATACCACCATTTCCTCATTTGTTTCGGAATCATATGCCAGTGTCAGGATCTGGTACAGATTCCCCTTAAAATGACGATAACGTTGTCCCGGAACGGGACGTGATGTCTGACTCATATTAGCCCTTCCTTCTTAGTTCCATTTATAATACCTGTTATTTATTATAAGCTTTGCCTGTAGGTATTTCAAGTAAACAATTTTTCGTCATTTTTTACCCGGCACACCATTCATCCCGCTTACACCTCATTCAATAACCGGATTGTCTCATAAAAACACCTCTTACTTTCCGGAAATACCGGCACACTGGAATATCCGTGCATCATTCCGGGTTGCAGGTGTATATGCAGCCGGTCTCCGACACCGGCTTCCTCATATGCCTTTCTGTATGCCCTGATATTTCCGGCACAGATTTCCTCCGCATAGTACATATAGGTATCCGGAGCATTCCGAAAATCCATATAAACAGGGCAATAAGTATCCTTTGGCGTCTCCTGTCCATGGGAAGCAGTTATTCCGATTCCCCGGAATGCATTCACGGTAAAAAGCGGATCCCTGGACGCATATTTCTCCATCTCCTGCCAGTCTTCCTCTGTATCCGGTACACCCGCAGGCGAATTTCCGATAAACAGCCTTGGCATGCCAACCACCGATCCGTCTCTGTTGATCCGGTTTATAATACCGGCCGCAAACAATCCGCCCATGGAATCTCCCACGATTGCAATATTCTCCGCCCCGTACTTCCGCACCATTCTGCAGTATGTATCATACAACACCGATAAGGTAACCGTTATATTTACTTCACTGATCGGCGGATACACAGGATACCATACATCCATTCCCGTCCGGTTCCCATAGTCTCTTGCCATGGGAAGCTCACTCTTCCACTGGCGGGTATCTCCGCCATATATGAGCAAAAGTCCCTTATTCTTCTTATTTACCGTCTTTCTGCTTCTGACAATCAGACACGGATAGCCGTCTACTGTTATTTCTTTATACAGAGCCTTCCTATCGGTCGGAAACACATACCGATTCTTCTCGTTGATTTTTTTTGCTTTTGCAAGCTTTGTATCAATGTCTGTAAAATCCTCTTTCATCGACGGAACTATTGTTGTCATCGCTTTCAGCATTCCATATGCCATTGCTCCCGAAACGCTCATCCTGATTCTCCTTTGACCTTTAGAACTGCAACAGCTCATCTACTTCCACTTCAAACGGCAGCCTGCTTAAAATATCCCGTTCCATGTCTATGCCCGGATAGACCTCTGTCAGCTTCAGACCACTCTCTGCCAGTTCAAATACACATCGTTCTGTCACATAGATCACCCTCTGTCCGTTTGCCTTCGCACGTTTCGCCGAAAAGCTGATACTTTTTACATGATCGACAAATTTTGAAATAGCTCCCTCATTCTGGATCGACACTTTACCGTTCTTCTCTTCCACGCTCAGTCCCTTGGTATCAAATGTAAGGCAGAATACAACCGTTGGTGTCTTGGCTGTGATATTAGCGAAGCCTCCGACTCCTGCAAAGGCTCCCGGTCCGTTATGCGCATTTACATTTCCAAAACGGTCGACCTCAATACCTCCCATAAAACAGATATCCAGACCACCGTTGTTATACAGGTCAAACTGATTGGCCATATCATAGATGGAATCCGCGCCGATTACCGCGCCGAACACCTTTCCGGATGCCGGAAATCCCCCGACACCGCCCGATTCTACCGTAAGCGTAATCTTATCCAGCATGCCGTTTTCCCGTGCGTATTTGGAAACGGTTTCCGGAATACCGACACCGATATTCACGATATCGTCCGGCTTTAACTCCTGTGCCGCACGCCTGCCAATGATTTCCGCACTCGTATTGACAACACTTTTGGTCATTGTCCGTTTTTCCAGCATCTCGGCCCAGTCCTGCCACTGTGAATACGGGATTTCAAAGCTACCGGTCAGCGACTCATATGCGGCATGCCGCAGCTCCGGCTTCACCTCCACGATCGCATCTACCAGACAGCCCGGAATGATCGTGCTGTGCGGTCTGGATGGACGTACTACCAGACGGTCTACCTGCACGATAACCGTTCCGCCGTTCGCCTTTACCGCCTGACAGATTGATAATGCATCCCCTGCGGTAAACATATCCTCAAAGGAAATATTTCCCTTATAATCCGCTGCCGTACCTTTAATGATCGCTACATTGATCTTCGGCAATTTATAATACAGGAACTCTTCTCCGTCCAGCTCCACATATTTGACAAGCGAGTCATCCTTGGAAATGGAGTTAATTCCGGGTCCCTCCAGCCGTGGATCCACAAAAATATCCAGACCAACCTTTGAAAGTGCACCCGGAAGTCCGCCCGCCTGTGCCCGAATCGCATGTGAAATGCATCCAAGCGGCAGGTTATACGCTTCGAATTTATCTTCCAGAACCAGTCGCTTCGTACTGTACATGGCACCGAAATGCCCGCATATGATCTTATCAACCGCACCTTCCCGGATATAACGCTCGGCTGCCCGATTCTCATCCCATGCGCCGAACCCGGCACTGGAAATCTCAGTTAAATGCTTCGGTGAACCGGTTGCTTTAAATCGATCATACAATGCCTCATGCAGTTCCACCGGATTGTCAATTCCAAGAAACGAGTTCAGTGCGATAACATCTCCGTCTTTGATCAATCCTACTGCTTCCTCTTTTGTCATTACCTTATACATGATATTTTCCTCTCAAAGTCACATTCCCGGATTCGTAATGCTCACAGAGTGACCATGCCATCCGCTCTTATTAGATGATAACTCAATCCGGCTTATATGTGCAAGAGGTTCTTCTGCTCGTCTTCTATGCAAAAATCTTCTTTAGCATTTCCATTGCATTTTCTTCTGTAATCGCTACCGATGACAGCGCTGCCAGTGGTTCTGCCGCCACACGCTTTGCAAGCTCATCAAGCTTTGTATCATCCGTCGTATATTCCCGGATCTGCTTGACACCGACAATTTCGTATGCAAATTTCTTATAACACGCAGCGGTCTTTTCTCCTATCTGCTGTGCATCCTCCGTTTCGTCATAGACTGCGCCCAATATTTCTCCGACTGTCTTTACCTTTTCAGGCAAAGCCGCACTGACCATTTCCAGTACAACCGGAAGCGAATATGCACAGCATGCACCATGCGGAATATGATACATTCCGCCTATGACATGAGCGATGGAGTGTCCTACGTGTGCACTGGAATTCGCTAACATCCATCCTCCCAGTGAAGCCGCAATATGCATTTTCGTCCGTGCCTCCATATCCTTTCCGTCTGCCACTGCCCGCGGCAGATATTTGGCAACGGTCTGCATAATTGATATATTGATCAGATCCGTCATCGGATTTGCCAACGCAGAAGTATATCCCTCCGCTGCATGAGAAAATACATCCAGACCGGTCATAATCGTAAGTCCCAATGGCATTCCTGCGGCGAATGCCGGATCAACAACCGCAAATTCGCTCATACCGTTTACTACAAGAATCGCAACCTTACTGTTATTTGCCGTATCGGAAATAATGAGTCCGTTTGACATTTCCGAGCCGGTTCCGGAAGTTGTCGGAACACTCATTAATCCGGAAGATTTCTTCATTTCCTTTTCCGGATTGGCATAATCCAGAATGTTTCCTCCGTTTACACGTAAAATGTTAATTCCCTTCGCCGTATCGATCGCACTTCCGCCTCCGATACCAATGACACAATCACAGGCCGCCGCATTACAAAGCTTTGCGCCCTCATCCACGACTTCCGCCGGCGGATCCGGCAGCACCTTATCGAACTCCGCATAATCCATTCCCGCCGCCCGCAGACTTGCTAATACCTGATCTATGATCCCGGCTGCTTTCACACCACCATCATAGACAACAAATGCCTTTTTATACCCGGCTTCTTTTAAAGCTTCTCCCATCTGCGTATGGCAGCCTTCTCCTACCATAAGCTTCACATTCTGCATACATGTATAATTTACCATTGAATCTTCCTCCTGTTCTGATTTTAGTAAACAAATAGTACCAATTCGTGCCTGTATATACTTGTAATTTTCGGAACCCACAGCTTTGAAGCCTGTTATACTTCTACATCTTGCCAAACCTTTCCCTGCTGTTGTATAGTTAGATAATAATCTGAACGAATCGAGGAATTAATATGAATTATGCATTTATAAACGGAAAAATTCTGGACGGAACCAAAGATATGCAGGTGCAGAACGGTCTCTGCATTCTGGTGCAGGATGGCATTATCACAGATATTGTGCCGGACACCGCAGACCTTCAGAATTACGATATCATTGATCTTGAGGGGAAGTATATCCTGCCGGGTCTGATCAATATGCATGTCCACCTTGCCGGAAATGGTAAACCACAGAAAAAGCAGCGTGACAATGAGAAGCTGGTCAACACCATCATGGGTTCTTCTCTTACCCGTAAGATTGCCTATAAAATGGTCACCGGCTTTGCAAAGGATGAACTTCTGAGCGGTGTTACCACCATCCGGACCGTTGGCGGTCTCGGTGACTTCGATACCCGTCTGCGTGATGAGATCGAGGCCGGAACCAAAACAGGTCCCCGTATCCTTGCCGCGAATCAGGGAATCTCTGTTCCCGGCGGGCACATGGCAGGCTCGGTTGCCATTGCCGCCGAAACGATAGATGATGCCCTCCGCCAGCTTGCGAAATCAGAGGAAGAAAAGGTCGATCTGATCAAGCTCATGATCACCGGTGGTGTTATGGATGCCAAGGAAAAAGGGGTTCCCGGCGAACTGAAAATGTCACCGGAAATGGTGCGTGCCGTATGCCAGAAGGCACATGAAGACGGCTATCTGGTTGCTGCCCATGTGGAATCTCCGGAGGGCGTGCGTGTTGCTCTGGAAAACGGAGTCGACTCCATTGAACACGGTGCCAAATTAAGTGATGATATGATCAGGCTCTTCAAGGAACGTGGTGCTTTCCTTTGTACCACGCTTTCACCGGCTCTGCCATATGCTTTATTTGACCGTTCAGTCACCAATGCGACAGAGGTGGAACAATACAATGGCAATGTAGTATTTGAGGGAATCATTGCCTGTGCAAAGGCAGCTCTGGAAAACGATATTCCGGTTGTTCTCGGCAATGATGTCGGCTGTCCGTGGATCACGCAGTATGACTTCTGGCGTGAACTCTACTACTTCCACAAGTATGTCGGTGTCTCCAACGCTTTTGCCATCTATACCGCAACCGGAAGAAGTGCCGAGCTTGCCGGAATCGGCCATATAACCGGTTCCATCGAGAAGGGAAAATCTGCCGATATGCTTGTCATCGCCGGAAATCCACTGGATGACCTGCGTGCTCTGAGATACCCGGAAATGGTAATTACCAGAGGCACTATTCTCAATCATCCAAAGATCAGAAAGCGGAAGCAGGTGGAAACGGAACTGGATAAATTCCTGTAAAATCCGTTTTCCCAACAAACCACCCACATCTGCACATTGAAAAACCCCCTTGCCTATACTATAATAATATTATCAATTTATGGGGGTACTTGCTTATGAAACTAACTTTTATTGGGGCTGACCATGAGGTTACCGGCAGTTGTCACTATCTGGAAATCGCAGGTAAACGTCTGACGATCGACTGCGGTCTGGAACAGGGAGCTGATATCTATGAGAACGAAGAGCTTCCCTGTGCCGCTGCAGATCTGGACTATGTGTTTCTGACACATGCGCATATCGATCACAGCGGATACCTGCCTTTTCTTTATTCACACGGATTTCGTGGCACCATTTTTGCTACAAAGGCAACCACCGATCTATGCCAGATCATGCTGCGTGACAGTGCTCATATTCAGGAAATGGAGGCCGAATGGAAGAACCGGAAGGCCAGACGATCCGGTCTGCCGGAGGTCATTCCGCTCTATACCATTCAGGATGCAGAGAATGTCATCGCTCATTTCCACTCTTTGGACTACGATGCAAAGGTCAGCATCTGTGACGGAATCGAAGTACGTTTTTCCGATGTTGGTCACCTGCTCGGTTCCGCCAGCATTGAGCTGTGGGCTACCGAGGATGACAAGACCGTAAAGCTGGCATTTTCCGGCGATATCGGTAATATCAATCAGCCACTGATCCGGGATCCCCAGTATCTTTCCGATGCGGATTACGTCATTATGGAGTCTACCTATGGTGACCGGAACCATACCGCAACACTGGATTATGTAGCGGCACTGACCCGCATCATCCGGGATACGTTTCAGCGTGGCGGCAACGTGGTCATTCCATCCTTCGCAGTCGGAAGAACTCAGGAGCTGTTATATTTCATCCGTGAGATCAAGACACAGAATCTGCTTCCGGAATATCCGGACTTTGAAGTGTTTGTAGATAGTCCGTTAGCTGTAGAGGCCACAAACGTATTTAACCGTAATGTAGAGAGCTGCTTTGATGAGGAGGCCATGGCTCTGGTGCGTCAGGGAATTAACCCGATCGCCTTCCCGGGACTGAAGACCTCCGTTACCAGTGACGAATCCAAGGCGATTAATTTCAATCCGAATCCAAAGGTTATCCTCTCCGCTTCCGGTATGTGCGAGGCAGGCCGTATCCGTCATCACTTAAAGCATAATCTGTGGCGTCCGGAATGTACCGTTCTTTTCGTTGGTTATCAGGCAAACGGTACCCTCGGTCGTGCCTTACTGGAGGGTGCAAAAGCAGTAACTCTTTTCGGAGAGACGATTGAGGTTGAGGCTCACATTGAAAAGCTGGAAGGTATCAGCGGTCATGCCGATAAGAATCATCTGATCAAATGGCTGGAAGCAATGTCTCCAAAGCCGAAAAAGGTATTTGTCGTTCATGGCGAGGACAGTGTCTGTGATTCCTTTACCGCCTGCCTGCGTGACGAGCATGGTTATGATGCAGAGGCTCCATATACCGGTGCTTCCTTTGACCTGTTAGAGGGCAAATGGCTGAGTGATGGCAATCGTGTCCATAAGCAGCAGACCACCGCAAAGGAGAAATCTATCCGTGCTACCAATATTTATCTGCGTCTCGTTGCTGCCGGTCAGCGCCTGATTGCGGTTATCCGCCATAATGAAGGTGGTGCCAACAAGGATCTGATCAAATTTACAGACCAGATCAACTCTCTTTGCGATAAATGGGATCGTTAACCAGTAGCCTAAAAAGTCCCTGCCGCATACCATATAGAAAAGGGGTCTTCGGTATGGTGACGCATGGCTGCCGGTATTACTTCTGAACAACTATTATCTCCCAATCACATTATAAAAGCAGACTATGCACACCACCGTCATATCTATGGCAGTGGTGTGACAGTTGCTGTTCTGGATTCCGGCATTCAGCCACGTTCCGATTTTCTGTCTCTGCCGGATGCTTCTGCTCCTTCCCGTATCCTGCATTTTGAAGACTTTGTCCATGCACGTCCACTGCCCTATGATGATGCCGGACACGGAACCCATATCTGCGGAAAAATCGCATCTTCTCATGCCATCGGTTCTGAATATCTCGGAATTGCTCCGGCCTGTAATCTGGTCGTCCTGAAGGTATTGGATCAGAACGGAAACGCCCCGATCAGTACCTTTATCCGTGCCCTGCGCTGGATTCATCACCATCAGTCTGCCTATCACATCCGAATCGTCAATATCTCCATCGGCACCTCCTTATCCTCCGGTTATTCTCATTCCGATCTGCTGATCCAGGAGGTTGAACGACTCTGGACCGACGGCCTGATCGTGTGTACTTCTGCAGGAAATAACGGACCGGCTCCCGGTTCTATCAGTGCGCCCGGCTCCAGCTGTCAGGTAATCACCGTCGGTGCCTCGGACGATAATATTCCTGCCCTGCGTTCCAATATCCATCGGCAGTATTCCGGCCGGGGACCAACCGGCTGCAGCACTGTCAAGCCGGAGCTTGTCGCTCCCGGCAGCCAGATCATCAGCTGCAGTAACCAGAGACACGGCTATACCGCCAAGACCGGAACCTCCATGTCTACCTCTTTAGTCAGCGGTGCCATTGCACTTTTGCTTGAGCAGGAGCCCTCTCTCAGTAATCGGGACGTAAAAAACCGCCTGCACGACTGTGCAAGGCGGCTTAATCTCCCTCATTTTCAGCAGGGTTGGGGGCTTTTAGATATCTCCCGGTTATTACATTGATTCGTGGAATCTGTCATCCCATAAATACCATGGTATCACCCGTTTGGTGAATGTGTAACCTTAATTTCCACGGTTATAGTTGATCAGACATCCCTTTAAGATAATCTCTCTCTCATTATCTGTCAGCTGTCCAAGGGTCAGTGTAAACTCTTTCATATCCTTGTTTACCACATAAGCCTTGATCTCATCGGTCTTATTCTTAACCGCCTCCGCAATGCCAGGAATGAAAATATAATCATCGTTTGCAAACGGAAGCTCTGTATCCTTATCCTGGATCAGGAATGGAAGCATACCCCAGTTGATCAGGTTGGAACGATAACGCTTGGTTGCATATTCATTTGCAATATTTGCCCAGCCACCTAATACCTTCTGGCAGGATGCAGCCTGCTCTCTGGCAGAACCATCACCCGGCTTTACCGCAAAGATCGTACTTCCGACACCAACGGTCTTTCTGCTGATCTGATAGGTCTCCTTAATCTTATCCATGATCGGAGTCAGCTCGGATACTGCCTCACATGGACAGCTATCTGCCTCAATGGCCTTCTGTGCCTTCTGAATCTCCTTGGCACGTCCAACATATGCAGGATCCTTTCTGGACAGAGTGAACTCAGCCAGTCCAAGCGGATTAGAACGATAAGAAGAGGTCTCTCCGGAAGGAATCAGCTCATCTGTAGTTGTAACCGGATCATGAATCTCGGATACTACCTTCAGGATCAGATTCTCCGGCAACGGAGACATCGCAGGCCAATCCTTAATATTCGGACCGAACTTGATCTCAACGGACGGATCCGGCTTTCCAACGCCATTATATACACGGTTCTCATAAATTGCTTTATCAAAATAATACTTTCTCTTTGTGAAGTTCACATCCACATCTGTCGCAGCGGTCAGATAACCCTTATTGGCTGCAGTTGCTGCAATGGAACGGGCATCCATCAGTGCAACGGATGAAATCTGTCCGTTCTGGATCTTAGAACCTTCACGGTTCGGGAAGTTTCTGGTTGAATGACGGATACTGAATGCATTATTTGCCGGAGTATCACCTGCACCAAAGCATGGACCACAGAATGCGGTCTTTACAATGGAACCGGTCTCGATCAGATCAGCCAGTACTCCGTTCTTTGCAAGCTCCATATAGATTGGTGTACTTGCCGGATATACACTTAATGTAAACTCATCTGCTCCGATATAGGAACCCTTCAGAATATCTGCTGCCTCGCAGATGTTCTCAAATCCACCGCCGGCACAGCCTGCGATAATTCCCTGCTCAACATAAAGTCTGCCGTCTCTTACCTTATCCTTTAAGGTGAAATCAACCTTACCATCCAGGCTGACCTTTGCACGCTTCTCGCAATCATCCAGAATATCCATCAGATTTGCATTCAGCTCTTCGATCGTATATACATTGCTTGGATGGAACGGCATTGCGATCATTGGCTTCACTTCCGACAGATCAACATATACGACACCATCATAATAAGCAACCGCACCAGGATTTAACTCCTTATAATCTCCGCTTCTTCCATGAATGTCATAGAATTCCTTAATCCGGTCATCGGTCTTCCAGATGGATGACAGACAGGTTGTCTCTGTGGTCATAACATCAATACCGATCCGGTAATCTGCACTTAAGCTCTCAACACCAGGTCCTACGAACTCCATAACCTTATTCTTAACATAGCCGCATCCGAAGGTAGCTCCGATAATTGCCAGAGCCACATCCTGCGGGCCGACACCCTTCTGTGGCTTTCCTGTCAGATAAACGGCAACAACGCCCGGCATATCTACATCATAAGTCTTGGAAAGCAGCTGTTTTACCAGCTCACCGCCACCTTCACCGATTGCCATGGTACCTAATGCACCATAACGGGTATGACTGTCAGAGCCCAGGATCATCTGTCCGCCGGCTGCCAGCATTTCTCTGGCAAACTGATGGATAACTGCCTGATGAGGTGGTACATACATTCCGCCATAACGCTTTGCACAGGACAGACCAAACATATGGTCATCCTCATTAATCGTACCGCCAACCGCACATAAAGAATTGTGGCAGTTCGTCAGTACATATGGGATTGGGAATTTCTCAAGTCCGGATGCTCTGGCTGTCTGAATGATTCCTACGAATGTAATATCATGGGAAGTCAGCTTATCAAACTTAATCTGAAGCTTTTTATCATTCCCGGATGTATTATGTGCCTGAAGAATCTGATATGCCATCGTATTCTTCGCTGCTTCTTCCTTTGAAAGCTTATTACCTGTCGATGCCTCATAGCCTGCTACTGCCTGTCCATCCTGAATCAGCTCAGTACCATTGATCAGGTAAGCGCCTCCGTCAAATAGTGTTACCATGAAAAGTCCTCCTTCATCTGTCTCTCATATTTTATCATCAATACCTATAACCTTTATCCTGTCTGCAGATGTTAATCCATGAATTTCAGCACGAATCCCAGAATCAGGAACAAAGCTGAAACTACCACTGCAATAATATTCAGAACCAATCCCGCGGTTGCCATTCCCTTTTTAGATGATTTCCTGCCGAAATTTGCGTTCTGGATTCCCGCAATCGCCAGTATTATAAATAATCCTCCGTATAAAAAGCCGCCTCCCAACAGAGTACTGCACATCATACCCAGATTCAAAACATTCAGAATGATACCAAGGATCAGACTGGTTTTTGCCTTTTTTGCATATGCCTCATCCTGTGAAGCCTGAAGAGCTGCTGTTCCTCCTGCGACCGTATTCTGTGCATTCTGTCCATTCGTATTATAATTATATGCTCCGGCATTATAGGTTCCGTTCTGATTATTATACGGATCTGCATTGTATGTTCCGGTCTGGTTATTGTACGGATCTGCATTGTACGTGCCGGTCTGATTACTTCCTGCAGTTCCGAAGGTCTTCGGATCATATCCCAATCCGGATTCCGTGTGCTTGCTCTCGCCTGTACTGCTTTCATCCAGGTGAAATGGATTGCCTGTATGATTCTGATTATTATCCATAGCTTCTCCTCGTTATCTCCTCATTTGCACTTGTTTCCTTATCTTACAAAGTTACCGCAACTATTTTAACACATTTTATCAGAAATAGAAATAGAAAATCCCCATACTATGCATATTAATGCAAGGAATTGTGTAAATAGTCAAAACAGGAGAGGATATCTCTGATCCTCTCCCGCCTGTTTTATTCTGTCCTGTATGATAGATTACTTCTTTGTAATATATCCCTTTGCCTTTAATAATTCAGCACAAAGCACTGCACCACCGGCTGCGCCACGAACTGTATTATGTGAAAGTCCAACGAACTTCCAGTCAAAGATGCTGTCCTCACGAAGACGTCCAACGGAAACGCCCATACCATGCTCATAATCTACATCCAGACTTACCTGTGGGCGGTTATCCTCCTCCAGATACTGGATAAACTGCTTCGGAGCACTTGGAAGTCCCAATGCCTGTGGTTCACCGCTGAAGTTTACCAGACGGTCGATCAGCTCTTCCTTCGTTGGCTGCTTCTTAAAGTTTACAAATACAGCTGCTGTATGTCCGTTTAATACCGGTACACGGATACACTGGCTGGTGATCTTAGGACCATTGGTGCATTTCTCAATCTTACCGTCTACGATATCACCCCAGAGACGAAGCGGCTCCTGCTCAGACTTTTCTTCTTCTCCTCCGATATACGGAATGATGTTACCTACCATCTCCGGCCAGTCCTTAAAGGTCTTACCGGCACCTGAGATTGCCTGATAAGTAGTAACCACTACTTCCTGTGGTTCAAATTCCATCCAAGCTGTTAATACCGGTGCATAGCTCTGAATGGAGCAGTTCGGCTTTACAGCAACGAAGCCGCGCTTGGTTCCCAGACGCTTCTTCTGATATTCAATTACCTCTGCATGCTGTGGATTGATCTCCGGTACCATCATCGGAACATCCGGTGTCCAGCGATGTGCGCTGTTATTGGAAACAACCGGTGTCTCTGTCTTTGCATAAGCTTCCTCGATCGCCTTGATCTCATCCTTTGACATATCAACCGCACTGAATACGAAATCAACTGTAGATGCAACTTCCTCTACTTCGTTTACATTATGAACGATGATATTCTTAACTGCCTCCGGCATTGGTGTATCCATCTTCCAACGGTCACCGACTGCTTCTTCATAGGTCTTTCCGGCACTTCGTGGGCTTGCTGCAATGGTAACCACCTCAAACCATGGATGGTTCTCTAATAATGAAATAAATCTCTGTCCTACCATACCGGTACCACCAAGGATACCTACACGTAACTTCTCACTCATTGTTTCTCTCCTATTAGTAATATTCATATGTTGTGTGCTTTCGCACCCTGTATCTTACATGTTATTTGATGACACGTACTTTTACAACACCTTCGATTGCATTCAGTTCCGCAACAATGGCATCTGTGATTTCGGCTGATACATCTAACATGGAATATGCCCAGTCACCCTTAGACTTGCTGATCATATCGGAAATGTTGATTCCCTTTGATGAGAATACACCGGTAAATCTGGTCAGCATATCCGGAATATTCTTATGATTGATCGCAACTCTTGCCGTATTTGTGCATACGCCCATATCACATGCAGGGTAGTTTACGGAATTCTTGATATTACCGTTTTCGATATAATCAACTACCTGCTTAACTGCCATAACTGCACAGTTATCCTCGGACTCTTCCGTAGAAGCTCCCAGATGTGGTAATGTAATAACATTCTCAACACCTGCAACTGCCGGATTCGGGAAGTCTGTTACATACTTGCTTACCTTGCCGGATGCCAGTGCTGCCTTGATATCCTCATCATTAACCAGAACATCTCTTGCAAAGTTCAGGATCTTAACACCATCCTTCATCATGTCAAATGCAGCTGCATTCAGCATACCCTTGGTACTGTCTAACGCCGGTACATGGATGGTAATGTAATCACACTCTTTATAAATATCTTCTACATTTGAAATATGCTTTACCTGACGGGACAGATTCCATGCTGCATCTACTGATACATATGGATCATATCCGTATACTTCCATTCCTAAGCTGACTGCTACATTGGCAACCTTTGCACCAATCGCACCCAGACCGATTACACCTAACTTCTTTCCTTCGATCTCACAGCCTGCGAACTTGGACTTATTCTTCTCCACTGCCTTTGCAATGCCTTCATCTGCGGCATTTGCCTTTACCCAGTTATATCCGCCAACCAGATCTCTGGAAGCCAGAAGCAGACCTGCGATTACGATCTCCTTTACGCCGTTTGCATTTGCACCCGGTGTATTGAATACTACAATCCCCTGCTCTGCACATTTGTCCAGCGGAATATTATTAACTCCGGCACCGGCTCTTGCGATTGCCTTTAAGTCTGCAGGCAGCTCCAGATCATGCATAGCAGCACTTCTTACCAATACTACATCTGCATCTGCCAGATCCTCTACTACATTATATCCTTCCGGTAACAGATCCATACCGCACGCTGCGATCGGATTCAAGCATTTAACCTTAGCCATTACTGATTCTCCTCCTCGAACTTCTTCATAAACTCAACCAGCTTCTCTACACCTTCGATTGGCATAGCATTGTAAATGCTGGCACGCATACCGCCTACGGTACGATGTCCCTTGATATTTACAAATCCGGCTGCTGTTGCTTCCTTTACAAACTTTGCATCCAGCTCTTCGTCACCGGTTACAAACGGTACATTCATGAGAGACCGATCCTTCTTCTCAACCGTTCCCTTGAACATCTTGCTGTTGTCCAGGAAATCATACAGAATAGCTGCCTTCTTCTCGTTATGGATCTTCATAGCCTCCAGACCGCCCATTTCCTTAACCCACTTGAATACCTTGCCGCAGATATAAATACCGTAGCACGGAGGTGTGTTGTACAGGGACTTGGCATCTGCCTGTGTCTTATACTTTAACATGGTTGGTGTTCCTTCCAGAACATCATCACGGATCAGGTCTTCCCGGATAATTGCGATTACAACACCGGCCGGTCCTACGTTCTTCTGTACACCGAAGTAAATGAGACCATAGTCTGATACATTTACCGGCTGTGACAGGATGTCAGATGACATATCTGCTACCAGAATCTTGCCCTTTGTGTTCGGCAATGTCTTATAGGTAGTTCCGTAAATTGTATTGTTATGGCAGATGTATACATAATCAGCATCATCATCGATCGGTAAATCCGAGCAATCCGGAATGTAGCTGAAGGTCTTATCTGCAGAGGATGCAATGATATTTACCTTACCATACTTTTTAGCCTCTTCTGCTGCCTTCTTTGCCCACTGTCCGGTCACAATATAATCAGCAACCTTATTCTTCATCAGGTTCATTGGAATCGCTGCAAACTGCTGCGATGCACCACCCTGCAGGAATAATACCTTGTAGTTATCCGGGATTTTCATCAGATCTCTCAAATCCTGCTCTGCAGTCTCTATAATCTCTTCAAATGCCTTGGATCGATGACTCATCTCCATTACACTCATGCCGGTTCCATTGTAATCCAGCATCTCTTCTGCTGCTGCTTTTAACACAACCTCCGGTAATACAGATGGTCCTGCTGAAAAATTATACACTCTTGCCATTTTATAAATCCTCCTCGACTTATTCGCTATCATTCAATCCCGGAACAGCCACCTCGCAGCCGTTCCGAGATCATAGTGCCTTAAATTATTTTCTGAATATTATTTTTCCAGATCTTCCTCTGAGAAACAGGTCTCAATCGGCTTACCCGGTGCTACCATCGGCCATACCTTATCATCTTCATTAATGATACAGTCGATCACTACCGGTCTGCCTGCCTGCTGTGCCTTCTTAAAGGCTTCTTCAAATTCATCAATGGTTGTTACACGACAACCGATCGCGCCCATAGCCTCTGCAAGCTTTGCGAAGTCTACATTATCATTTAAGATTGTATTCGAATACCGCTTGTCATAGAACAGGGTCTGCCACTGACGAACCATTCCGAGTACATGGTTATTGATTACGATTTCAATGATCGGAATGTTATATCTGGCTGCGGTTGCAATCTCATTCATATTCATACGGAAACATCCGTCACCTGCAATATTGACAACCGTTTCATCCGGTCTTGCAAGCTTCGCACCCAGCGATGCGCCCAGACCATAACCCATGGTTCCAAGACCACCGGATGTCAGGAGCTGATGCGGTCTCTTGTACTTATAATACTGTGCTGCCCACATCTGATGCTGACCTACCTCTGTAACGACCGTCGCCTCACCATCCGTCAGCTCATAAAGCTTTTCAATGATCTCCGGTCCGGTCAGGACGCCCTTATCATAGGTCATCGGATATTTCTCCTTCAGGTCACGGATCTCATCCATCCATTCCGGCTTCTCGGATGCATCCACCTGATCGATCAGCTGCTGCAGGATTACCTTTGCATCGCCGATAATTGCTTCATCTACTTCAATATTCTTATTGATTTCTGCCTGATCTACATCAATATGGATAATCTTGGCATTCTCTGCAAACTTACTTGCATTACCGATTACACGATCCGAGAATCTGGCACCAACAACAACCAAAAGATCTGCATCTGATAATCCGAAGTTCGATGCCTTGGTGCCGTGCATACCGATCATACCGGTATAACGGTCTGCAGTGCCTTCGATTGCACCCTTACCCATCAGGGTATCGCAAACAGCTGCATCAATCTTATCAGCCAAAGCTCTTAATTCCTGCTCTGCATCAGCGATCCCCACCCCGCCGCCTGCCATAATAAACGGCTTCTTGGAACGGTTGATCATATCAACTGCCCGCTTTACAGCCGACTCATCAATCGTATCCGTTACCCGCTCGATCTCTACCGGCTTCTTCGGCTCATAATCTGCCAGATTAGCAGTTACATCCTTGGTAATATCAACTAAAACAGGACCCGGTCTTCCGCTCTTTGCGATTTTAAATGCCCGGCGGATCGTGTCTGCCAGTTCATGCACATTCTTTACAATAAAGCTGTACTTTGTGATTGGCATAACCACGCCTGCAATATCGACCTCCTGAAAGCTGTCCTTACCCAGTAAGGTAACACCTACATTGGCAGTGATCGCAACCATTGGTACAGAATCCATATATGCGGTTGCAATACCGGTCACCAGATTGGTTGCTCCCGGTCCGCTGGTTGCCATACAGACACCTACCTTACCAGTTGCTCTGGCATATCCGTCTGCTGCATGGGCTGCGCCCTGCTCATGGGATGTCAAAACATGCTTGATCTCTCCCTGATGCTTATATAATTCGTCATAAATATTCAGGATACAGCCGCCCGGATATCCGAATACGGTATCAACGCCCTGTTCCTTCAAACATTCAATTACGATTTCAGAACCTGTTAATTGCTTCATTCTCTTCCTCTCCTTACTTCTTCCCCGGAATTTCCAAGATTGCACCCCGATTACCGGATGTTACCATTGCTGCATATCTTGCCAGATATCCGGTGGTCACCTTCGGCTCTCTCGGCTGCCACTGCTCTTTACGCTTTGCCAGCTCTTCATCGGATACTCTCACATTCAATGACAGGTTATCAATATCGATATCAATGATATCACCCTCCTGTACCAGTGCGATCGGACCGCCTACCGCTGCTTCCGGTGATACATGACCGATGGAAGCTCCACGGCTGGCTCCCGAGAACCGTCCGTCTGTGATCAATGCTACAGACGAGCCAAGACCCATACCTGCGATCGCGGATGTCGGATTCAACATCTCACGCATACCAGGTCCACCCTTTGGTCCCTCATAACGGATAACGACTACGTCACCCTCTACGATCTTGCCGCCCTTGATCGCAGCAATTGCGTCCTCTTCACATTCAAAGACTCTGGCCGGACCGGAATGCTTCATCATTTCCGGAACAACCGCAGAACGCTTTACAACGCTGCCGTCCGGTGCCAGATTACCCTTTAACACTGCCAGACCGCCTGTTTTACTATATGGATGATCAACCGGTCTGATAACCTCAGGATTCCGGTTTACACAGCCTGCGATATTTTCTCCGACTGTCTTACCGGTCACTGTCATACAGTCTGTATGAAGCAGACCCAGCTTATTGATCTCATTCATAACCGCATATACACCACCGGCTTCATTCAGATCCTCCATATAGGTAGGACCGGCAGGTGCCAGATGACACAGGTTCGGTGTCTTTGCACTGATCTCATTTGCAAAGGAAATATCAAAGTCAAATCCGATCTCATGTGCAATTGCCGGCAGATGCAGCATACTGTTTGTAGAGCATCCCAGTGCCATATCGATCGTCAGTGCGTTTAAGATCGCATCCTTTGTCATAATATCTCTTGGACGGATATTCTTACGGTACATATCCATAACTGCCATACCTGCATGCTTTGCAAGCTTGATTCTCTCTGAATATACAGCCGGAATCGTTCCGTTTCCGCGAAGTCCCATACCGAGAACCTCTGTCAGACAGTTCATGGAATTGGCTGTATACATACCTGAGCAGGAACCACAGGTCGGGCATACTTTATTCTCAAATTCTTCTACATCTTCTTCCGTCATTGTACCGGCTGCATAAGATCCGACTGCCTCGAACATAGAAGAAAGACTTCTCTTCTGTCCGTGTACATGACCAGCTAACATCGGGCCGCCGCTGACAAATACGGTCGGAACATTGATTCTGGCTGCTGCCATTAAAAGTCCCGGTACATTCTTATCACAGTTCGGAATCATAACCAGGGCATCAAACTGATGTGCCAGTGCCATACATTCCGTAGAATCTGCGATCAGATCTCTGGTAACCAGAGAATACTTCATGCCGATGTGTCCCATTGCAATACCGTCACAGACTGCAATTGCCGGGAACATGATCGGTGTTCCGCCTGCCATTGCGACACCCAGCTTCACTGCCTGTGCGATTTTATCCAGATTCATATGTCCCGGTACGATCTCGTTGTAGGAGCATACGATACCAACCAACGGACGTTCCATTTCTTCTTTTGTCATACCCAATGCGTTGAACAGGGACCGATGCGGTGCCTGCTGCATACCTGTCTTTACTGCATCACTTTTCATTTCTATTCTCCTTTATTGACTCCAGCCCGGATATCCCCCGGACATCCGTTACATACTGCTATCTTTCTATACTCTGTTATAATCGCTGGCAGATCAGGTCGCCCATTTCTGAACAGCTTACCAATGTCATACCATCATCCATAATATCACAGGTACGATAATTCTCCTGTAATACCTTCTTGATAGCCGCTTCAATGCTGTCCGCTTCTTTATCCATGTCAAAGGAGAAACGAAGCATCATAGCTGCTGACAGGATCGTTGCAATCGGATTCGCCTTATTCTGTCCTGCGATATCCGGTGCCGAGCCGCCGCTTGGTTCATACATACCGAACTTGGTCTCGTTTAAGCTGGCCGAAGCTAACATTCCGATAGATCCGGTTACCATAGAAGCCTCATCTGATAAAATGTCACCAAACATATTCTCAGTCAGGATTACATCGAACTGTGCCGGATCCTTAACCAGCTGCATTGCGCAGTTGTCAACCAGCATATGCTCCAATGTAACTTCCGGATAATCCTTTGCGACTTCCTCGACGACCTTTCTCCATAATCTGGATGAATCCAGTACATTCGCCTTATCCACGCTGGTTACCTTCTTCCGGCGCTTCATGGCAATATCAAAGCCCTTAATTGCAATTCGTCTGATCTCGTTCTCATCATAGGTCAGCTCGTCATATGCCTTCAGGACACCGTTTTCTTCTACTGTCTTACGTTCACCGAAGTATAATCCACCCGTCAGCTCACGCATGATCATCATATCAAATCCCTTGTCCGAGATTTCTTCCTTCAATGGGCATGCACCCTTTAACTCCGGATATAACACTGCCGGACGAAGATTCGCAAACAGATTCAATGCCTTACGGATCTTCAACAGACCGGCCTCCGGTCTTAAATGCGGAGGAAGCTTATACCATGGCGAGGTGGTTGTATTTCCTCCAATGGAGCCTAATAAAACCGCATCCGAAGCTTTTGCGATCTCGATTGCCTCATCTGTAAGCGGTACTCCATAAGCATCAATGGAACATCCACCCATCAGAATCTGCTGATAGTTAAATGTATGTCCATACTTTTCACCAACTGTATCCAATACTTTCATAGCCTGCGAGACGACTTCCGGTCCGATACCGTCGCCCTTAATAACTGCTATATTTACGTTCATGTCTCAACTTCCTTCCTGTTCCTCATAGCGGGTATAAAAACTTTATCCTATATCATAAATCATTTATGTCGATTTTTCAATGTTTAAATCATTCCGGAAGCATTCTTCCATGTTTATAAGCTGCTCCCCGTTGTACTGAAACCGGACAATCCATGGCTTAAACTCCATGATCCGGAGAAACTCTTCATATCCGTAATCCGGTTTATAATAGTGAATGATCGTACTCAGTGCTGTCCCATGAGTTCCGATCACAATGGTTTCATCCGGATGCTCTGCTACCAGCTCCCGGAGCTTCCGGAGATTCCGCGTCTGTACCTCCTGCAGGGTCTCACAGGACTCATACCGATATGTGAAATCCTCCCAGGCCCTCTGACTGATCGAGTAGTACTCTTCTCCCTTTGCGAGCAGTGTCCACTCCCGGAATTCCTCCTTCTCCTCGACCGGAAGACCGGCGGCTTCTGCGATCGGCCGGACCGTATCTGCGGCCCGTCTGAAATTGCTGGCATATACATGGGTCAGCTGACCGATCAGCCCCTGTTTTACCATATAATCTCTTGCCAGATACCGGTCCTGCATTCCCTCCGCTGTCAGAGGGCGGTCCTTATCTATGGGATTTGAGTAATCCGTCTGTGCATGGCGGACAAAATATACCGTTGTCATATGTTCTCTCCATATACTTTTATACGCACAAAGGCCTCCACAAAAAGCACAGGAAATCTTCCTGCACCTTCTGTGAAAGCCCATGAACGGTCTGCTTATTTATGACTGTTAATATAATTTACAAGGCCCTCTGCCTTGATGATCTCCTGCATAAATGGCGGAAATGCCTGCCCCTTATACTCGGTTCCCTTTGTACGGTCATAGATCATACCGCTGTCAAAATCGATCTCTACTTCATCACCTGCTTCGATTTCCTCTGCCGCTTCCTTACACTCAATGATCGGAAGTCCGATATTGATCGCATTACGATAGAAAATTCTTGCAAAGGTCTCTGCGATTACACAGCTGATGCCGGAAGCCTTAATTGCGATCGGTGCATGCTCTCTGGAAGAACCACATCCGAAGTTCTTCTGTGCTACCATGATATCGCCCGGCTTTACCCGTTTTACGAAGTCCGGATCAATATCCTCCATACAGTTCTTAGCCAGCTCTGCCGGGTCAGAAGAATTCAGATATCTTGCCGGAATAATAACATCCGTATCTACATTGTCTCCATATTTATGTACAATTCCATGTGCTTTCATATTCTGTATTCCTCCCTGATTATTTCATTACTTCTGCCGGTCCTGAGATCTTACCAGTAATAGCGGATGCCGCTGCAACTGCAGGGGACGCCAGATATACCTCAGATTCTACATGACCCATACGTCCTACAAAGTTACGATTAGTGGTAGCGACTGCACGCTCTCCGGCAGCCAGAATACCCATATGTCCGCCCAGACACGGTCCACAGGTCGGTGTGCTGACAATTGCTCCCGACTCGATAAACGTCTTTAATAATCCTTCTTCCATTGCCTGAAGGTAGATTGCCTGTGTAGCCGGAATGATGATAACACGAAGACCCTTTGCAACCTTACGTCCCTTCATGATCTCTGCTGCGATCCGGAGATCTGAAATGTGGCCGTTTGTGCAGGAACCGATCACGACCTGATCGATCTTTACATCACCAACCTCATCGATGGTTCTTGTGTTCTCCGGCAAATGCGGGAATGCAACGGTCGGTTTTAACTGTGACAGGTCGATCGTATATGTCTCGTCATATTCTGCGTCTTCATCTGCCTCATATACCGTATATTCCTTTGTGGAATGTTCCTTCATGTATGCAATGGTCTCATCATCCACAGGGAAGATACCGTTCTTACCACCCGCCTCGATTGCCATGTTTGCCATGGTAAAGCGGTCATCCATGGACAGGTACTGAATACCGTCACCGACAAACTCCATAGACTTGTAAAGTGCACCGTCTACTCCGATCATGCCAATGATATGAAGGATAATATCCTTACCGCTGATCCACTCTGCCGGCTTTCCGGTCAATACGAATTTAATTGCGGACGGTACCTTAAACCATGCCTTACCGGTTGCCATACCTGCAGCCATATCGGTACTGCCGACACCGGTAGAGAATGCACCCAATGCACCATAGGTGCAGGTATGAGAGTCAGCTCCGATCACTGCATTTCCTGCAACCACCAGACCTTTTTCCGGAAGCAGTGCATGCTCGATTCCTACCTCACCGACATCAAAGAAATTGGTAATATTATGCTCTGCTGCATACTGTCTTACACATTTGCAGTGTTCGGCACTCTTGATGTCCTTATTCGGAGTAAAGTGATCCAGAACCATTGCAATCTTATCTTTATCGAATACTTCCTGATTATTGAACTTCTCCATCTCATGAATTGCTACCGGAGTGGTAACATCATTTCCAAGTACCATGTCTAACTTTGCTTCTATTAACTGACCGGCTTCTACCTTATCAAGACCGGCATGTGCAGCTAATATTTTCTGCGTCATAGTCATACCCATTGTTATCATCCTCCTTATTTTCATCTAATGACTATTGCTATCGTACCATAGCTTTTGTTATAATTGAAATACATAATAATAATATTTAATATAACTTTAAGTTATATCTTGTTTGTAAACAGACGTTCCGTTTAGAAAGGAGCACCCTATGAATCAGAATCTGAATTACTATAAAGCCTTTTATATGGTGGCAAAATATAAAAATATCTCCAAGGCTGCAGATGCTCTCTTTATCAGCCAGCCGGCTATCAGCAAGTCCCTGTCCAGACTGGAAGAAAATCTGGGCTGCACCCTGTTTTCCAGAACCTCCCGCGGTGTTTCCCTGACTGCAGACGGTGAGATCCTGTATGAACGGATCCGGGAAGCCTTCGCTGCCATCGAAGCCGGTGAAGAAGAGCTGCGCCATCGGACAGAGCTTGGGATCGGCCAGCTACGGATCGGTGTCAGCACGACCCTGTGCAAATATATTCTCCTTCCGTACCTGCAGAACTTTATCCAGCAGCATCCGCATATCCGCATTACGATCGAGTGCCAGTCCACCCTACATACGGTAGAATTACTGGAAAGCGGCCAGATCGATATCGGCCTGATCGGTGCACCGAAGCATCATGGTACACTTACCTTTCTGCCCCTGAAGAAGATTCAGGATACCTTTGTCGCTACCCAGTCTTATCTGGATAACCTCTCCATCCGGGAGCATACAGACTCCGATCTGTTCCTTTCTGCTACCCTGATGCTGCTTGACGAGGAGAATATCACCCGTCAGTATATCAATGACTATTTCTACCGGAACCAGATCAAAACAAATCAGATTCTGGAGGTCAGCTCCATGGACCTGCTGATTGAATTTGCCAAGATCGGAATCGGGGCCGCCTGTGTTATCCGTGAATTTGTCGAACAGGAACTGGCCGATGGTGCTCTGATCGAGCTTCCCATGACAGAACCAATTGAGAGCCGCAGCATTGGATTTGCTTATTCCAATTCCCACGAGCTCTCAAAATCAGCACATACGTTTTTAAATTCTGTTTTTCCATATCAGGATCCACCATTCTGACATCCTGATATATACCTTTCACTTCCGGTCTCTCATTACCGGAATACTTCCATGCCTTCCAGCAGGACGGCTCCGGTAATTCCCATCTGTTCTACTGCCTGTTCCTGATCCACATTGGCCTCAAACCGGCGAACAGTCTCATATGGAGTTCCTTCTCCGACACCATGTGCCTCTATGCAGAGAAATCCCATAACTGCCAGCAATATACCGGCCAGTCCCATTAGCACCCGGTTCATCCAGCCGGCTCTGCGTAACGGAAGCAGTTTTCTTCCAAAGATTCCGAAAAGGATCACCGGTACAAACATAAGTACCATCCATACCATATCCGCACCCGTACTTTCCAGTGCCGGGACGATATGCTTCAACACCTGTAACGGATATCCGATATCCATATTTAATAATGCATAGCTCTCATTCCAGCTATGACTGATAATCTGAAAATCAAACCAGCCGCAGCCAAGAATCAACAGAATCATACATACTATATGATTCACCTTCTCCGGCAGCCAGGATACTGCCAGTGTGATGATACATCCGGCCGCTGCCGCAAAGGCCGCACTCTGAAATACATTGGTATCCATTGTATCATATACTGCCAGATGAAGAATCACTTCCATGTAGATCATGGTCAATGCTGCATAACATACCGTGCCCCAGACAGAATCCCGCAATACATTCATCCTGCGTTTGTTATCGACTTCTGCCTGCTCCGGCTCCGTCACCGTTGGTTCTTCCGCTGTAGCTTCCGCTGCTGATTCTTCTTCCACCGATTCCGTCTGCCTGTGAGCCGCTTCCTCTGCCTGTTGGCATGCTGCCTCCGCAGCATTTACCGCGGCCTGCCGACGGACAGCCTCCGCTTCCGCCTCTGCACGCTTTGCCGCTTCTTCTGCCTGCTGCCGGGCCTGTGCTTCTGCTGCCACTGCTGCCTGCCTTGCTGCTTCTTCCGCCTGCCGCCGGGCCTGTGCTTCCGCTTCTGCCGCTGCTTGCCTTGCTGCTTCCTCCGCCTGCTGCCGTGCCTGTGCTTCTGCTGCCGCCGCTGCCTGCCTTGCTGCTTCCTCCGCCTGCTGCCGCGCCTGTGCTTCTGCTGCCGCCGCTGCCTGCCTTGCTGCGGCTTCTGCAGCTGCACGCTTTCTGTCTTCTTCCGCCTGCTTACGGGCGGCCTCCGCAGCCTCTGCCTGTTTCCGCGCCTGCTCCTCTGCAGGCGTTTCATACAGGTTCAGATTCACATCTGAAAGCAATTCATCCGCCTCGGCTAATAACCGATTCAATTCTTTATCATGATAACTGTTTCTCATATGCAATCTGCTTTAATTGTTGTTTTACTTGAAGTATTCAACACCAGCCTCAAAGATATGCTGATTCTGATCTCCGTAAATATTGACTGCTACCGAATCACCACGACGCTCGGAATGTGCCATCTTACCAAGCACACGACCATCCGGTGAAGTAATTCCTTCGATTGCGGCATAGGAACCATTAATATTAAAGTCCTCTACCATGGTTGGGTTGCCGTTCACATCTACATACTGGGTTGCTACCTGACCATTTGCAAATAACTTATCGATCCATTCCTTGTTAGCTACAAAACGACCCTCTCCGTGAGACGCCGGAATTACATATACACCACCTAATTCTGCTTTCCGCAGCCATGGTGACTTATTGGTTACTACCTTTGTATAAACCATCTTAGACTGATGGCGTCCGATGCTGTTCATTGTCAATGTCGGTGAATCTGCCTGCTGCGGACGAATCTCACCATAAGGAACCAGACCTAATTTGATCACAGCCTGGAAACCGTTACAGATACCCAGTGCCAGACCATCCCGCTCATTTAACAGCTTCATAACCTCTTCCTTGATCTTCTCATTCCGGAATGCGGTTGCGATAAACTTACCGGAACCATCCGGTTCATCACCGGCTGAGAATCCACCCGGGAACATAATGATCTGTGCCTTCTTGATCTCCTTCTTAAAGAGCTCTACGGAATCACGGATACCCTGTGCATCCAGATTCTTAAATACAACGGTAGAAACCTCTGCACCGGCAGCCTCAAATGCCTTTGCGGAATCGTATTCGCAGTTTGTACCAGGGAATACCGGAATAAATACCTTCGGCTTTGCTACCTTATGCTTGCATACATAGATAGAATCTGTCTGGAACAGCTCACTCTTAACCGGCTTCTGCTCTACATCCGACTGTGTCGGGAATACATCCTCCAGAGTGCCGGTCCATGCCTTCAATGCCTCCTCCATGCTGATCACTACATCACCATAGATAAATTCAGGCTCTGCAACTACCTGACCGATCACGGTGCAAGGTACACCAAGTGTCTTTACCTGCTCCGGTGCCACTTCCAGAATAATGGAACCATATTCCTTTGCCAGTAATGCTTCCTTCGATAAACCTTCCAGCTTCACACCCAGCTTGTTACCGAATGCCATCTTGCTGACAGCCTCCAGCACACCACCAAATCCTACTGCATAGGAAGCCAGAATCTTTCCTGCCTGAATTGCCTTATATAAATCGTCATATAACTTCAGAACATATGCATAATCCGGTCTGTCGTACTCATCCTTCTTAATATCGATCTTAACCAGAATATCACCGGCATTCTTTAACTCCGGTGTTACCACGTTCTTGGAGCTTGCCACATCAACCGCAAACGATACCAGTGTCGGTGGTACATCAATCTCGTTAAAGGATCCTGACATACTATCCTTACCACCGATGGAAGGAAGTCCCAGTCCAACCTGTGCATCATATGCACCGAGCAGTGCAGCCATTGGCTTGCCCCAACGCTCCGGCTTTTCACCCAGTCTTTCAAAATATTCCTGGAAGGTGAAACGGATCTTGGATACATCACCACCGGATGCTGCAATCTTTGCTACCGAATGTATCACTGCATAGATTGCTCCATGATATGGGCTCCAGCTGGAAAGATACGGATCAAAGCCATAGCTCATCATGGTAATGGTATCGGTCTTTCCCTTCAGTACCGGAAGCTTTGCGATCATTGTCTGTGTCGGTGTCAGCTGATACAGACCACCATACGGCATCGTTACGGTACCGGCTCCAATCGAGCTGTCGAACATCTCAACCAGTCCCTTCTGGGAACAGACATTCAGGTCTGCAAGGGTCTTTAACCAGGTTTCCTTTACATCTGTCACTTCCGGAATCTGCTCGAAATAATTGTCCTTCTTCTCCGGCATATCAACGGTTACATTTGTCTCCTGATGTGCACCGTTTGTATTTAAGAATGCACGCGAAAGATTTACGATCTCCTTGCCTCTCCAGCTCAGTACCAGACGAGGCTCTTCGGTAACCTCTGCTACTACGATCGCCTCCAGATTCTCTTCTGCGGCATACTCTAACATCTGCTTTACATCTTTTTTATCTACAACAACAGCCATACGTTCCTGAGATTCTGAGATTGCCAGTTCGGTTCCATCCAGACCTGCGTACTTCTTTGGAACCAGATCCAGATTCACACGTAAGCCGTCTGCCAGCTCACCGATGGCAACGGATACACCGCCCGCACCGAAATCATTACACTTCTTGATCAGATGTGCTACCTCTTCCCGACGGAACAGTCTCTGAATCTTACGCTCGGTAGGTGCATTACCCTTCTGAACCTCTGCGCCGCAGGTGTCCAGGGACTCTACGGTATGTGCCTTAGAAGATCCAGTTGCACCGCCACAGCCGTCACGTCCTGTACGTCCGCCCAGCAGAATGATCTGATCTCCCGGATCGGAATTCTCACGGATAACACAGCGTCTAGGTGCTGCACCCATAACGGCTCCGATCTCCATACGCTTTGCAACATAATCCGGATGATAGATCTCATTTACAAGACCGGTTGCCAGACCGATCTGGTTACCATAGGAACTGTAGCCCTGTGCCGCGCCGGTCACGATCTTTCTCTGTGGAAGCTTACCCTTCATGGTCTCAGACAGTGGACGGGTCGGATCTGCCGCACCGGTCACACGCATTGCCTGATATACATAAGAACGTCCTGACAACGGATCACGGATTGCTCCACCCAGACAGGTTGCAGCGCCACCGAATGGTTCGATCTCTGTCGGATGATTATGGGTCTCATTCTTAAAGCTTACCAGCCACTCCTCTGTCGTTCCGTCAATCTCTACCGGTACAACGATGCTGCAGGCATTGATCTCATCGGATTCTTCCTGATCTGCCAGCTTTCCTTCTGCCTTTAATTTCTTCATACCCATTAATGCGATATCCATCAGGCAGATAAACTTATCATCTCTTCCCTTGTACAATACCTCTCTTGCTGCTTCATATTCCTGGAAGCTCTGCTCGATCGGTGCTTTATAATAACCATCTTTAAAGTTGATATTCTTAAGCTCTGTTGAGAATGTAGTATGACGGCAGTGATCGGACCAGTAGGTATCCAGAACGCGGATTTCCGTCATGGATGGATCCCGATGCTCCTCATTCTTAAAATAATTCTGAATGTGCAGGAAATCCTTAAAGGTCATTGCCAGTCCCAGAGAATCATACAGCTCCCGCAGGGCCTGCTCCTCCATTGTCTGGAAACCGTCAAAGATCTTAACGTCTGCTGGCTCCTCAAATACGGTTACCAGTGTTTCCGGCTTTACAGAAGAAGCTTCTCTGGAATCCACCGGATTGATGCAATGGCTCTTAATCCGCTCCATCTGCTCTGCATCTACATTTCCTTCAATTATATAAGTCGTAGCCGAACGAATCACCGGTTCTTCATTCTCATTCAGCAGCTTTACACACTGCTCTGCAGAGTCTGCACGCTGATCAAACTGTCCCGGCAGATATTCAACACTGAATACCTGATCTGTGTCATTCTTATCAAATACTTCCTCATAAAGGATGTCTACCGGTGGTTCTGAGAATACTGTACCCAATGCTTTCTGATAGGTATCATCGGAAAGATTCTCTATATCATAGCGAACCAGTACCCGTACGCCGTCAACCGGAATGCCCAGATAATTCTTAATCTCATCCAGAAGCTCTCCGGCCTTTACTGCATAATCCTTTTTCTTCTCCACATAGATTCGTTTTACTTTGCTCATAATGACCTCCATTTTATCTGTTCACAGTAATTTATTCGTGAATCTTCTTTATCATTTTAAATGCAACCGAGTTCTGAAAGACCATCGGCTGACACTGACGGTAAAAGATAATACCATCTGTCGGTGCAACAAGCCGTGAGATAACATCTCCCCGGAAAGAGTCTACAATATCCGCCAGAAGCTGTCCACGGACCACCTCCGTATTCGTCGAAATCGTCGGCCGGAAAAATCCCGGCATATCTGCCCGAATCGACAGCAGCTCATCCTCTTCCACAACGGTCGAAATATACCCACCATGACAGTTATACCGTATGATACCCATACGCGTCAAGAAGCGAAGTACAGAAGATACCCCCTGTCTGGCACGTTCCTCATCAATTTCTGCAGTTGTTCCGGTATATACGGAGAATGCGCTGGTACCACCCTTCTGCCAGTTATAGTTCAGGGTCGTTGCATCAAAGGCACGCTCCGATGCGGTCAGTACATACGGCATTCCAAACAGGTTGGCAAGGCTCGTATTCTGAACCCCTTCCTCTGTCAGCCTTACATGCGGGATGAACTCTCCATCCAGATAAAAGCTGGCAAACTGTATTCCATACCGGTATCCCTTGACCCGTTCCAGAATTGCAGCTGCGATCCGGCTGGTTGCCGGGCCATCCTTATTACCCGGAAACGACCGGTTGATATCGGTACTGTCCGATACCCAGTATTTCTTTCCGACATTCATGGAATTATGATTTAACGACGGGATCACCAGTATCTCCTTGTTCGCCACAATCGCACCCTTTGCCTCCAGCTGCTCCAGCTTCAGGATCAGCTGTGAACACATATAGAGCTGCTGGAACTCATTGCCTCGCATGGCTCCGATAATACAGGCTGACTTCTCGCCATGTCCGAACCGGTATCCCGTAATCGTATATTCGCCACGAAATGCGGTAGTCATATTAAATATGATTTCTTTATTCATAGCTGCCTCCAAATATACGGGCAATCAGTGCCCCTTCTTCTACTGCCGGATACTCCCGCAGTGTAAATACCAGACCATCACACGGTGCATAGATGCGTTCCTCAACCGAACCCGTGATCACATCTACGATCGTTCCGATCTTCTCACCCTTTTTCACTTCCATGGAATGCTTGATATTCGGTACAAACAATCCACTGCTCTCCGCATTTACAAAATGGACATCCCCATCCGTTGCAATGATCGGACGGCGTGGTTCCGTCACCTCGCCCTGCCAGATTCCCATATGCTTCATCAGAGAAAAGATTCCGTCTACGATCTGTTCACAATACTCATAATCAATCCGCAGTGCTACCCCGGCCTCGATCACCATGGATTTCACACCGATCGCATTCAGAGCGTAGGCCAGACTTCCCGGCCGCACACTGGTAGACGGATGAATCCATACCAGCTCTGCATTTAACATCTTGGCATACGGCATAACCGTTTCTATCACATCATCATTTAACCGTACCTGCGGGATCTCCCGGATCAGGGAGTTGCTCGAATGAATATCCAGGCACACATCCGCACCCGCCATATCCTTAATGATCCTTGAGGCTGCATGTTCTAAGATCGCACCGTCATCATCTCCCGGAAAGATCGTATTCATATCAATGTCCATCAGCGGAAAATCTCTGGTCTGTGCGTCCAGTCCCAGCGGATTCATGGCCGGATAGACATCCACGATTCCGGTCAGATTATGAAATTCCTTCTTTATCCTGCGGATGATCTCATAGCAGATAAACTGCCCGCACAGCTCATCTCCATGACTTCCGGATGCCAGACAGAGTCTCTTCTCTTTTCCGGTGCATTCATCCGGAGCCAGCCGGTTCTTCTTGATCCGCATGACCTCTTCTACCAGCATCTCTACGGAAACCACTGTATCTATCATACTTTTATCACTTCCTTAAAAAAAGGCTGTCCCTGAATCCAGATTTCACGATCTGCTACTCAGGTCAGCCTTATAGATTCTTTTATGCTCCCAGCACCTTCGCCAGCGTCTGTACCAGCTGTTCTCCATCGAAAGGCTTTGGAATAAATTCATCCGCACCACTCTGAACAGCTTCTACCATCTTATTCTTCTGTCCAGCTGCGGTTACCATTACAACCTTTGACTCCGGATACGCTTCCTTGATTTTCTTCAGTCCACCGATGCCATCCAGAACCGGCATAGTAATATCCATGGTAACAATATCCGGCTGAAGCTCTACGTACTTGTCATATGCTTCCTGTCCGTTTGTTGCCTCACCAACGACTGTATAACCAGCCTGTTCCAAAATACCTCTTAAAATTCTTCTGGATGTTCTTGAATCATCCACGATCAAAAAATTAGCCATGATTAAATACCTCTCCTATCTATCTCTCAGTTCTTCTATACGATCTGCCATCTTGCTTCCAGACAGATGATCAATACCAGCTTCTTACCGGAAATATAGATCGGCATCTTATACATAGGGCCTTCTGTCTGAATCTTCTTCTGCTCTGTATGCATTACCGGCGGCAGAAGCTCCAGCTCAACATCTTCTTCTGAAAGCTTACTTGCATATAATCCATTGTTACAGTTCAGGAACTCACAGACAGCATCCAGAGTATCCAGATCGATCTGACTGAATTCCTCACGTCCGAATACGGAAGCAACCTCTAAGACTGCATCCTCCTCGCCGGTCATACCTACGAAGAAATTGAAATCACCTTCTAATTCCTGACTTGCAATAAAGTCTGCAGAATAGCTGTTGATCAGCTCTACCTTCTCCAGACGGATGTCCGTATCAATAAAACGGTTGATATTTCTCGCCATCAGTGCTATATAATCCTTCATTACCGGCGGAATTGACACATCCTTCGTAAATACAGGTACAATACTGTCAATATCGCCGCTCTTGATCGCATCAAGATCCAGTGCACTGAACCAGTTGTCCTTCTTATACATCTTTAATTCCTTCTGAATACCCTCCAGTGTCAGGTATCCATGCTCTGTCAGAGTCTGTACACAAAGCAGATACTGGTCACCCTGCATCTTCAGCAGTGACTCTACCTGCGCCTCTGTCATATAGCCCTTCTCTACCGCAATATCACCAAATCTGCGATCCTGAACCTGCTGCAGCTGGTTCACTTCCTCAGCCTGTGCTTCTGTCATAATACCATTCACAATGGCAAGCAGACCAAGCTTCAGTCTGGAGCTCTTCATCTCCTGCAGCATCTCCTGATACTGCTGCTCTGTAAGAATCCCCTTATCCTGAAGATACTTTCCAAAATAAATCCCAAACATAACCCAATCCTCCAAAACTGTGTAAGTACACGAATTATCTTTATTATACATAACCGTTCCTATAAAATCAAGATGAGAAGTCATTGAATATTCCATGCAAATTTCGTATAATAGAAGTTAGTTTTTTAAGTGTAAGGAGACGCCTATGTCAATCAAAAAATCTTTGCAGTCATCGATGGTGCTGGTCGCATGCGTACCGATCGTAATATTTACGGTAATCGCCATCAGTATTGCTTTTTATAATTCCAATAAAATTTCAGAAGAGGCCGCCCGGTCCATGGCTGAAAAGTATGAGAAAGGCTTTGATGCCCAGCTGAATACCCAGATCGTAGAACTGAATTCTCTGGCTTCCAATAATGATATTATCAGCCTGCTTTTAAAGAAATACAACGATCCGACCATTGATCTTTTAGATGATACCAATTCCAGAAGCACGATCCATGATATGCTGTCCCAGGCATCCAGAAGCTTTGGCGGCTCTGTTGTTTACAGCGTGTATGATCTGGACGGCTACATCATCTGCAGCTCGGATTCTTCTCTCTGCGGGCAGTATGATCAATACGTTGAAGACATGGCAGGCTCTCTGGACAAGCACCTGATCAATACCTCCCATGTAATGAACGGTGCCGGAGATTCCATTCACATCCTTACACCGGTTTCCGTGAAGGGAAAATATCAGGTCGGCGTCATGGTTGCCAGTCTCCGCCGGGACTTCTTCGCAAATTTTGTTTCCGCGGAAGATGATACTTATATTTTAAATGTGACCTCCGACAGTCTTCTGGGCATTCAGATCCCGGATGATGATATTAAGCAGGAAGCCAGCCTGCGTTTGCTGAATTATGACGGTGAGCCGGAACATTTAACCGGATATATCCGGGAGCACAACGGTCTCAACTATACCCTTTACGGATATTCCATCATGCCGGAATATCACTGGATCTACCTTGCAAAGCAGGACTTAAGTGTTTATCAGTCGCTGATCCAGTCTATTCCGTTTTCCCTTCTGGCTGTATTGCTGATCCTTCTGCCGCTTACCTATCTGTTCAGTTCTCTGCTGTCACGGAAATACTGCAGACCGATCTTCGATCTGAAACAGAAGATGCTGCAGGCCTCCAATGGGGATCTGGATGTTCACTGTGCCATTGAGTCCAATGACGAGTTCGGGGAGCTCTCCAGCCACTTTAATGAAATGATGGAGATTATATCTACGAATCATAATGAATTAACCCTTACAAAGGAACAGCTGGAAAAAAGTCAGGATGAGCTGATGGAAAACTACCGGCAGATCAAGCATCTTGCCTACACCGATACCCTTACCGGTCTGGCAAACCGTGCAGCCTTTATGAATCATGCACATGATGTCTTCCATCACACCGGCAGCCTGGAACGGCATGCGATCCTGTTTATTGATCTGGATAATTTTAAGAATGTAAACGATACACTGGGCCATGATTACGGAGATCTGCTCCTGCAGCAGATTGCAGATAAGATCAATCAGCTGATTGCCGATGATGATCTGCTTGCCCGGACCGGTGGTGACGAGTTCCTGCTGCTCCGCGGACAGGCCGATGATCTGGATGAGCTGGATAGGCTCGCTTCCAGTCTGATCGCCATTGCTCAGCATCCGTTTGAGCTGGATGATGAAACGATCCATGTATCCATGAGTATCGGTATTGCGATCTTCCCACAGAACGGTCTGACTGTAAATGAGCTGATCAAGAACGCCGACATTGCGATGTACTCCGCAAAGTCCTCCGGCAAATGCGGCTACCGCTTCTTTAACAGTTCCATGGAGGACGAAGTAAACCGCAAGAACGAGATCGAAGAAATCCTGCACAATGCGATTCAGAATCAGGAGGTTTACCTCTTATATCAGCCGCAGTGTGATACCCAGACCGGACGTGTCATCGGCTGCGAAGCGTTAATGCGGATCCGGAACGGATATCTGGGCCAGATCTCACCGGTTGAGTTCATCCCGATCGCAGAGGAGTCCGGAATCATTAACGAGCTGGGTGCCTGGGCTCTGGAGCATGCCTGTGACTTCAACCGTCAGCTGCTGGATGCCGGCTTCGGTCCGATCACCATGTCTGTAAACGTTTCTTCGGAACAGTTAAAGGGGGATTCCTTTATTCCGATCCTGAAACGGATTCTGGAAAAGACCAAGCTGCCGCCACAGTATCTGGAGCTGGAGGTTACAGAAAGTGTTCTGATCCAGTCCTTTGAGCATAATATCAAGCTGGTAGAGGAAATCCGTGCTATGGGAATCCATATTGCACTGGATGATTTCGGTACCGGCTACTCCTCCTTCAATTATCTGACCCAGATACCGATCGATACCTTGAAGATTGACAAATCCTTTGTGGATAATATCAGTACGAATTCCAAGGACTGTTTCGTTGCCGAGACGATCATTTCTCTGGCACACAAGCTGAATATCAAGGTCGTTGCCGAAGGTGTGGAATCCTCCGACCAGCTCAAGATCCTGCAGGAGAATTCCTGTGATATCTTACAGGGCTACCTGTTCAGCAAGCCTTTGCCGGATGAACATTACCGCAATCTTCTGGAAATCAACCATGATGTATGATCGGCATTGTAACAACGAAAATTATAAGGTTACAGTTATAAAGACGAAATTATAAAACAGAGAGCAGAAAATAG
>CABQJA010000001.1 GCA_902464345.1 uncultured Clostridium sp. | reverse complement strand
CTTCTGGACTTATCCACGCGAAAGAATGGTTCAAATACACGCTCCCTGAGCTCTTTCGGGATTCCACTTCCTGTATCCGCTACTGACAGGTAAATGTGTTTTTGCTCCTTATATGCAGTTACTGTAACCTGTCCACCTGAATGATTATATTTTATAGCATTTTCAACAAGATTATATACCAGCCTGTAAATAAGAATATCACTTCCGATCATCGTTATATCCTTACATTTCCCAATCAGTTTTATGTTCTTTTCCTGTGCAAGCGGTTCCAGATCTGCCAATACCTCATCAACAAGTGCATCAACTATGATAACTTCATCCCGCCCTACGGTCTGAAGCTCACTCATGTCGAGAAGTGTCTTTACCATTTTGCTGAGTCTGTCATTCTGCTCAGTAACCATCTTTATCGTTTGTTCGGTATCGGTATCACTACCCGGATGCCGAGCGGAATTATATAGGTCAAGCTGTACCTGCATTAGAGATAATGGGGTACGCAGCTCATGTGCCGCATTTGCCGTAAACTGTCTCTGTATCTCAAAGGCATCCGAAAGCCGCTCAAGCATCTTATTATAAGAAATGCTAAGCTGGTTCAGTTCCTTTACTTTGTTTTCTTCGATTCGTGAATCTGCCAGATTCTGTGCCTGCACCTTTTCGATTTTGTCAGAAAACTCACTGATCGGCTTGAGTGCCTTCCCACTTATAAAATATGTAGCCACTCCACCAAGAAGAGCCAGCAAAGCTGAAATTATCAGGCTATCCCTCTTGTAGTCCGCCTTATTATTGTACACTTGAACGGAAAAATCATTCGCAAACTCATCCCACTTATCCTCCGGAATGCTGATATATATTTCATCCGACCGGTCTCCGTTATCATCCCCCTGTGCATCAACGGTCTCTTGCAGAGTATCCATATAATGTACACCATTTTTATAAACAAACATAGTCAGACATCCGCATATAACTGCAATATATAATGTAATTATACAGGTAAGTCTCCACTGCAGTGACATTCTTTTCATCTATCGGTCTCCTCTCGTATTTTATATCCCTCTCCCACCTTGTTCATAATCGGATCATATCCAAGCACAGCCTTCAGCTTTTTTCTAAGAGAAGACATATGCACTCTGATAGCTCCACTAAAGCTATCCACTGATGCATCCCAGACATGCTCCATCAATTCCTCCTGGCTTACCGGTCTCCCCAGATTAAGAAGCAAATACTCCAAGATACCACTTTCTTTTCTTGTGAGGGAAACCACTTCCCCTTTTGCATATGCTTCACGTCTTATCGTATCAAACCTAATCTCGCCGCTTTCCAGGCATACATCCCTCTGTACAAATTTCCTTCGTGTCAGGCTTCTGATCCGTGCCTCAAGCTCCTGTAGATGGAATGGTTTTTCCATATAATCATTTGCCCCTGCATCCAGTCCTTCGACCTTATCCGCAATCTGTCCCCTTGCAGATAATATAAGAACCTTTGTCTCCTCATTACTCTGTCTGAGTTCCTTTAAAATCTCCATTCCATCCATGCCGGGCAGATTCAGATCCAGAACGATCAGGTCATAATTTTCCGTCAGGATACATTCGAGAGCCTCTTCCCCGTCATAACAGGTATCCACCTCATATCCTGCATCATATAGGCTTTTCGCAACTTTGTCACAGATCTGCTTCTCATCTTCAACAATTAATAATCCCAAAATTCTTTCCTCTGTTTCTTAACAAAAATTTTACATCAACTATTGTATAATACCAATGTCAGCTGGTCAATAAATACAACAAATGAAGGAGTACCAATATCTTGAAGTGCAGAAAAATATGTCAGATCGTTCTGCTCATTGCAGGCATTACCATGATGGTCTATGGTGTGATCAGAGGTGAAGCGGTTACCGTACTTGGCAAAGCAATAAAACTATGTCTGGAGTGTGTCGGAATTGGATAAAAAAAAGAAATTACTATCAAAAATAATAGCCGGAATACGCGGATGGATACAGGCAGCCGCCACGCTGTTCACCAACATTCATATCCCCAATTTATTTAAGGGCAAAATATATCAGGGAAATGCTAAGGCAGTATGCGTGCCGGGCTTAAACTGTTATTCCTGTCCCGCTGCGACAGGTGCATGCCCGATCGGAGCATTTCAGGCAGTTGTCGGATCGTCCAAATTCAAGTTTTCATACTACATAACCGGGTTCTTTATTCTGCTCGGTGTGATACTTGGAAGATTTATATGTGGTTTTTTGTGCCCGTTTGGATGGTTTCAGGATTTACTTCATAAAATCCCCGGAAAGAAATTTTCCACAGCGAAGCTGAAGCCGCTACGATATCTGAAATATATTATTCTTATCGTTTTCGTTATCCTTCTTCCGATGCTTGTAACGAACTCGATAGGGATGGGAGATCCGTTCTTCTGTAAATATATTTGTCCTCAGGGTGTTTTGGAAGGGGCTATTCCGCTATCGCTGGGAAACGCCTCTATACGTTCTGCGCTGGGACCACTGTTTTCTTTTAAATGCCTTATTTTAATTACAGTTGTCGTGTTAAGTGTTTTATTTTACAGACCCTTCTGTAAATGGATTTGTCCTCTTGGCGCAATCTACTCCCTGTTTAATAAGGTCAGCTTTCTTCAGATTAAGGTCGAAAACAGTAAATGCGTCGGATGTAACCAATGTGCAAAGGCTTGTAAAATGGATGTCGATGTGTGCAAAACTCCAAATCATCCGGAATGCATACGATGCGGTGCCTGTATAAAAGCCTGTCCCAAAAATGCAATTCACTATAATATAAAATAAAGGAGCCATTATTATGAAAATCAAAAAAACGTTTATTTCTATTTTTACCCTCTGCATAGCATTGATGCTTACAGCATGCGGCGGAAAACAAGCTGCAGACACAACAAATTCCGCCATAACAAATTCCGATTCTAAGCTGGATGATCTATATCAGCAGGAAAACCAGCTCTTTGCAGATCATGCGGATGTATGGAACAAGGCCTTCGGCATGATGAATAAAAGCAATGCTGATCCAACTGCAAATTATGCCGATTATCTGGCTGATACCGTCGAATCAAACAAGGATGCCTTTACTGAGGATGAGCTGAAAACACTTACCGATGATATTGAAGCAATACGAAAAATCGAGGAACAGATTGCTGAAATTGAAGCGAAAAATGCGGCATCGGATGATACCGACCGGGAAAACAATTCTGATACTGCATCTCCTTTCAGGAATTTTTCCGGTCAGGATTTTGATGGTAATTCTGTGGATGAAAGCCTGTTCTCCGAAAATGCAGTAACTGTTATTAATTTCTGGTTTACCGGCTGCAAGCCTTGTGTTGCAGAGTTATCTAAGCTTAACGAATTAAACGATACGATCAAATCAATGGGGGGCGAAGTAATCGGCATCAACACAGAAACCTTCGACGGAAATGAAGCTGCTATTAAGGAAGCTGCGGCTATTCTTGAAAAGCAGGGTGCTGAATACCGCAATCTTTCCATTGACTCTGCTTCAGATGCAGGTAAATATGCCTCTGATATCATGGCATTTCCTACAACTATATTAGTCGACAGAAACGGTAATATTGTGGGAGAGCCTTTGCTCGGAGGAATCGATAATCAGGACAACTATGATACTCTGATGAACCAGATCCAATCTGTGATCGATGCAGATAATGAGAACAAATAACAAGGGCTTTCACCCTTACTTTCAATCAAGCAGGCACTCTCTGATAAGTGCCTGCTTGATTCTCCTTTAAATGGACTTCTTGTAAATAGTATTTTTTGATTTTATTTCATCTTTTCAACAGATAGTATCTCTCCATCAAACGGATCCACCTCTGAGATCGTTCCTGTATACTTTACAGTCACCGTATCTCCGTTGCTGACATTCTCCAGACCTTCCGGCTTTTTTTCAAAGCTGAAACTATATGGTGTGTCATTTTTATCCGTAATGACAAACATGAAATCTTTTATCTCATCAATCGTGCCTGTCAATTCTTTTTCTTCTGCTGTTCCATCCTGATTTCCTTCCTCGCTGCTGCTTGTTGCGGCATTATCCGGCTTCACCTCAGTCTGTCCACAGCCTCCGAGTAATCCGATACAGAACATTATACCCATTACGAGTGCGATTAGTTTCTTCTTCATCATCATGACACCTCTTTCTCATTATTCGTATTCTTTGAATACTTTTTAATAGTACCTTACTATCTGATTTATGTAAATAGTACGGGACAAAACGAAAGAAATATGATGCTTTTGTATGTCAGCTATGTGAAGAATTCTGTTTAATCTTCCGACTTGATCTCTGCTGTTTCAACCAGAAAGTATACACTGCCGGTCTTGCCTTCTTCGATTCCGCCGAAGTTCTCATAAGAAGAATCCGCACTCTTCAGGTTCTCGAGCCGATCCCTTAAAGTCTTTAGATCATCTGCACTCTCCACCAGCTTATAGGTGCCGTTTTTAAGCTGCACGCTTCCGTTATACACCTGTGTCACACCGCCGGTATATGCCCGGATACCATCGGTCAGCTGACTACTGCCTTCTGCCAGTGCTGCAACCGCCGCCACGGTCTGTGCCAGAGTCGGATCCTGCGCCAGCATTTCCGCCGGGATCTGTGAAAGTGCATCATTCAAAGACTGTAGTCCGCCCTGTAAGCCTTCTGCACCGCTCACCAGATCATTTCCGGATGTGCTTAACTGCTGCAGAGCATTCGTCAGCTCACTGGTACCGTTATACAGGTCCCTGAAACCGTCTGCCAGATCATCGACCTTCTCTGACATCTTCTCTGTATCCATGTCCGTCAACAGACCATTACTGATCATAGTAGCCGTGAAATCCAGTTCAAAGTCTTTTGCATCAAAGCTAACCTCCATATAGTCCGGGAAGGTTTCCTTCTCATCGGAATCGTCCTCTTCGTCAGCATCCTCTTCCTTATCATCATCTTTAAAAGAATCGATACTGTCCAGATCCAGTGCATCCTTGACTCCCGGTGCTGCATATCCGAAGATCAGATAATTGTCATCCATACTCTTGATCTTGCAATTCGTTACCGTTATGTCAGATGCCACATCCTGTGACAGCATCAGGCCTGACACTGCAACAAACGGAATGATTTCATCTGTTGTATCATCTGTCTCACTTCCGGTGTTATTGGTATAATCGAACCGGATCCGGACTCTGCCGGTGGCTCCCGCCAGTTCCTCCGGTGTCACCTCTGTATCATCCAGATAGTAGCTTACCTTTACCGTAACCGGAAGCTCCTTGTCTGCATCTGCGGTTCCATCATACCGGATATCCTCTCCGTGATTTTCCCAGACCAGATTTCCCGCACCATCCAGTGTATATTCCTCATCGCCATTCTTGTTCTTGATGTCGGTCAGGGTCGTAAAGTCTGTGATCTTCTGGTTCTCACCCGGATTTTTCAGGGTCGTGGTCACCGTGATCTCTGTCGGAGATCCGTAAGCATCTGCCTTCACATATACGGATTCTTCCTTGTCATGCTCCATCTGGCTTTCCCGGTATTCGTACACAACCGAAGTATCTGCACCGTCTGCCGGTTCTAATTCCGAAGACGTCTCCGAATCTGTTGCCGCAGATGTATCATTTCCTTCCGCTCCGCCACAGGCAGTCATTCCGGCTGCCAGAAGCACTGCCATTCCAATTGTCATGATCTTTTTCATATATAGTTTCTTCATATCCTGCCTCCTTACTCCACATTCTTTAATGCCATACTCATCGGCACCTTCTTGATCTTGTACATTTCCAGTACTGCCACCACCAGATAACTTAAGACACCCATTACAAACATCTTAATCGGCACCGAAGGATCCAGGTAGTACGGCAGCCATCCGCTCATTGCCTTTGATACATAAGTATTCCAGATCATCTGCATCAGCTTATCCTCGATTGGAATACTGATCAGGATACAAAGCACTACCACAATAGATGTAGAGACGATATACAGACGACTGATCTCACCACCACTGTAGCCTAATATCTTCGTCATGGAAATGGACTGTGCATTCTTTTCAATAATAACCTTGGACAGCAGATAGATCAGTACGATGAACAGAAGAATTGCAAATCCGTACATCAGCTGCATATTCGATCCCATGGACTTCTCCAGCTGCCGGCTGACCTTGGTCAGAGATTCCAGATCAATAACACTGCCGATGTATTCGGAATCAATATCCGTAATCTCCGTATCTGAGAAGTACCCGCCAAACATTCCGTCACCGAGATCAAACACATCGTTCAGATGATCTCTGGTCATGAATACACACAGGGCACCCTCATAATCATAAATTCCGGTCACCCGGAACTGATAATCCTTATCCTCAAAATGCTCCTTCAGCTGAATCGTATCTCCGACTTTGATGTTATACTTATCTGCATATGCCTTCGATACATAAACATCATCCGCTGCCAGATTCAGATGAACATACCGGCTATCCGGTTCGATTCCGTAAAACATAATCTCATCTATAATACTGCTGCCTTTCCCCTGCGCATCCAGAGTATAGGCACTGAATTTTTCCGCATCTTCATTTTCCGTATCCACTGCATTCTGAAATGCCAGAAGTGCTATCATGGTCTCCAGCTTCCGGTCCTCATCTACCGTTGCCGTCGGCATGGTCAACACATACTGATAATTACTCAGCATACTGTCCTGGATCGTATCTTGATAGTGGCTCAGAACCGTTGGAAGCATCAGACCGAACATCAGCAGAACATTAGCAAACAGGATACCTATCAGGATCAGAATATAGTTACCCACATTCTGAAACACGATCCGCAGACGGAATCGGCTGAAAAACGGAATATGCTTATTCAGACGAACACTCCGCTTCCCCTGCTTCCGTGACAGATCATGCCGCAGAAACCGGAGAGGCTCCAGCTTCAGCTTCCGGCTTAAGATTATGTAGTTTACGACCAACATGATCACCATAGGCACTACCGTGGTCTCCCAGAATGCATTCGCACTCCAGACTGTAATATAGGTCGGAAGACTGTAGCTTCCATAGTACATATTTGCACAGACATCCTTAAATACCGTATACCCCAGAATATTACCGATGACCGCACCGATGACCGTTACCAGAACCGGTGGCAGCATATAGTGTCTGACCAGCTCGCCTCTGGTATAGCCGGATGCCCGCAGGGTACCGATGACACTGGCCTCCTTCTCGATCGTATCCAGCGTTGTAATGCCGAAAACAAATGCCAGGATCACAATGACCATATAAAGCATAACTACGATCATTGCCATATCACCGCCCATATCATCACCGGTAAACTGAATTGCCTGATTCTGATATAACGGCAGATATTCTGAAAGTGTCACTTCATCTGCCAGCCCCTTTAAGAGATCCTCCGACATCTCCTTTTCCTGTACCTCGCCGGCCGGTTTCTCGTGATATTTCCATGCATAGTCATAGTTCAGGCTATTGGTATCAAACCGCTCAAATCCCTTGTCACTTACAACCGCAACACCGAACTTCACAGAATCAAACATCGTGTCGTTGTTATCCTCAAACAGACAGCTGTAATCCGGAAGCGCTACCAGTGCAGTAATCTTCCATGTAATTCCGCCATCCGAAACAGTATCACCCACCTTTAAGTCGTTGTTCTCCGCATACATCCGGTCCAATGCGATCTCATCCTCTGCTGACGGCATCACGCCATCCATCACGCATAGCGTATTGACTTCCTTCCGATCGGCATAAATACGTAACTTTGTATTATTCTCCATCTGTTTCTCGACATAATACTGGTCATACACGGTGATACCGAGAGCTTCTACTGCCTTTTTCTGTGCACGGTTCATCTCTGTAACCGTCAGGAAATGACCGTCTTCTATGTTATATTTGGTAAAACCATCATTATATGCCTTCAGCATACTGCTGTCAGCCACAATAAACCCGGACACAAAGCCGATAAACAGAACCAGCATTATGAAAATAACCAGATATTTTCCAATATCTCCCGTAATCTCTCTCAGGAGTCGTTTTCTCAATGGATTTTTCATCTTCTGCCTCCCTTACCAATCCAGATCCTCTGCCGCTACCTTTTCTTCATTCAGATAGTTCTTCCGAATTTGACCATCTCTTAACTTCACTACCCGGTCGGCCATATTTTTAATTGCGTCATTGTGAGTTACCATGATAACTGTATTGCCATATTTCTGATTGACTGTCTCGATTAATTTCAGAATTTCCTTAGATGTCGCATAATCCAATGCTCCGGTTGGCTCGTCGCACAATAATATATCCGGATTCTTTACGATTGCCCGTCCGATCGCACATCTCTGCTGCTGTCCGCCGGACAACTGATTCGGGCGTTTATTCGCATGCGCCGTCAGCCCCAGCGTTTCCAGAATTTCATCTACATCCAGCGGAGCATCACTTAAATACGCTCCAACCTCCACATTCTCCCGTACTGTCAGGTTCGGAATCAGGTTATACATCTGGAAAATGTAGCCTAGATGCTTCCGACGGTAAGTCGTCAGCTTCTTTTCATTCATATCCGCTGTCCGCTCTCCCTGAATCGTGATACTTCCTTCATCCGCCTGATCGATTCCACCAATGATGTTCAGCAATGTGGATTTTCCGGAACCGGAGGGTCCAAGCAGCACACAGAATTCTCCCTGTTCTACTGACAAGTCGATTCCCCGCAATACCTCTACCCGGCTATCGCCCTCTCCGAAATGCTTTTTTAATCCCTGTATCTCTAAAAACATATGACATCCCCTTTCCCTTCTTTTGTAAGTGTCATTTAACTTTTATTAGAATATACTAACTCGGATTCTTATTATATACCTATCATTTTCTATTCGTCAAGTCCACCTCTATCTATTCTTCTTATTATCTTGCTATTGTCTTCATCCCGGTTCTTCACCGTGGTGCTCTGTGATACTCTCCACCAGTGTCAGATAGATTTCCCGCCCGAGGATAAATCCGACCGGTCCCAGCAGAAACCCCAGAATTCCGAACAGCTTAAAACCGACATACATCAGAAATAATGTAAGTAGTGTGCTCATGCCCAGATGGCGTCCAATCAGACGCGGTTCCAGCAGCTGACGGTTCACCGTACACAACAGATAAAGCAGAAGCACCCCGACCCCCATCTTTACATCCCCGGCCAACAGCCGCAGGATGCCCCACGGAATCAGTACGGTTCCGCTCCCCAGTACCGGAAGTGCGTCTACGATTGCTATAAAGCCCCCCAGCAACAGAAAATATGGATTCCCCAGGATCCAAAGACCGAGGCTGCAGATACCTGCCTGGATCAAAGCAATACTTCCTTCCGCCTTGATATACAGCAGCAGAAGCCTTGCAGTCCTTCCCCATATTTTCTGCAGCCACCTGCCAACGGCTCCCCCTTTCAGCAGACGCGGATAATTTTTTAACATGCACAGCATGGAATACACCATAATAAACAGAAGCAGGATAGCCGAGCCTGCCTGTTTTAAGATATTCACCGTGCCATTCGTCACCCTGGGCAGCAATGTCGTCTGAAAGTCCGAAAATATCCCTGCAAGAGTCTCTGTGGCATACAGCAGGGACGCTCCGGATTTTAAATGAAAGCCGGTGTCAATATAATTACAGCAGACATTTAAGCCTGCCAGAAACTGCTCCCGATAAAACGGCAGATAGGTAACCAGATTCTCCATCTGTCGCCAGATGCCATTAAACACGCAACGTGATACCAGCCATCCGGCTCCCGCCACCAGTACCAACACCAGAACGGACGCGATCATTTCCGAGCAATGAATCAGCCGGATCAGTCCATCTACGACCGGGCGCAGAACTCCCGCCAGAATAAATGCAATCAAAAAAGGAATCACCAGCGGAAGCAGATACCGGAAACCCAGAAAGATTCCCAGTCCGATTCCTGCAAGGAGGATTCCTTTTTTCAGTTCTTTATTTTCTTTTACCTCATTGAAAAAATCCTTCATGCATAACCCACCTTCTACCGTCCTGTAGATTAGTATGAGTTACCGGGAAAGACTCTATTCTAAAATGCTATTTAAAAATCTTCCATTTCAATAATATCGAAGGCTTCTCCCTCCGGTTCATTCTTAAACACCAGATGCTCACCGGTTACCGGATGCTCAAACTCCAGACGGGTCGCATAAAGTCCGATCTGCTGGTATCTGCGCTTCACCTTCTGGAACTTCGGATTGTATTTCGTATCGCCCCAGATTCCGGCTCCCTGATTCGCCATCTGAACCCGGATCTGATGATGTCTGCCAGTCAGCAACTCGATCAGCACATAAGAGATCACACCCTCATCCGTTTCAAATACATCTAATACTTCATAATTCAGAACCGCCTTTTTCGCACCCTTGGTACCCTTCGGCACTACCTTGGACAGATTGGTTTTCCCATCCTTCACCAGATAGTCCTCCAGACATCCACACTCCTCCGGCAGCTCTCCGGTCAGAATTGCCTGATAATATTTGATCATCGTGCCATCCTGCACCTGATCACTTAAATCAGCGGCTGCCTGCTTCGTCTTCGCCAGCACCATCAGGCCGCCAACCGGCCGGTCCAGCCGGTGAATGATGGCCAGATACGGCTCCTCGTCCAGCTCATCCCGGTCATACAGATAGCTCTTAAAATAATCCAACACATCCTCATCATTGCTCTTATCTGCCTGACTGGAAACTCCCTGCGGCTTCACGCAGACGATCAACTCATTATCTTCATATATTACTGGTATCTTCTTCATAATCTCCTGTCTCCTGCTTCTATCATTCAGTTCCGGTCCTATAACCCGGAATCTCTTCCTTCTCATAATACACGCTGCATAATGTCAGTCCCTGTGGCGGTGCTGTCACCCCTGCCGCCTGCCGGTCTCTGGCCGCCAAAATCTCTGGCATACTATCCGGTCTGCGTGTTCCGGCCCCTACCTCCAGCAGGGTTCCGGTCAGGATCCGCACCATATTGTAAAGAAAGCCTTCCCCATGAAAATAGATCCGGACTTCATCCGTATCCGATTCTATTTCAATGCCATATAGTCTACGCACCGTAGACTTTTTCATATGCTTATTGGAACAGAAGCTCTTAAAATCATGCTCACCGGTAAAATACTCTGCTGCCTTCCGCATTGCCTGTATATCCAGCGGTTTCCCATACTGATATACGTAATTCCGCTCAAACACATCCTTAACTCTACCGGTGCGGATACGGTAACAATAAGTCTTCCCGGCTGCCCAAAGTCTGGCGTGAAACCGTTCCGGCACCTTCTCCACCTTCAGCACGGCAATATCTGCAGGGAGGTATTCATTGATAGTATCCCGCAGATCTTCCTCCTGCCAGTCCTTTCGCAGATGGAAGTTGCAGACCTGCCCTCTGGCATGGACACCGGCATCTGTCCGCCCGGCTCCGTGAACCTCCGTCGGCTCTCCTGCCAGCCGGCTCACCAATGTCTCCAGTCGCCCCTGGATCGTCCGGTCTGTGTTTCCCTGTTTCTGCCAGCCGTCATAGCGGCTGCCATCATATGCAAGTGTAAGCTTATAATTTGTCATCTTTATACCTTAAATCTGTAGCCAACGCCCCAGATTGTCTCGATATACTGCGGCTTGGCTGTATTTAACTCTATCTTCTCGCGGATCTTCTTAATATGCACCGTAACCGTTGCAATATCTCCGATGGAGTCCATGTTCCAGATTTCCTTGAACAGCTCCTCCTTGGTAAATACATGATTCGGATTGCTTGCAAGGAAGGTCAGGAGATCGAACTCCTTCGTTGTCAGAATCTTTTCCTCGCCATTGACGAATACCCGTCTGGCAGTTTTATCGATCTTGATTCCCCGGATCTCAATGAACTCATTTTCCTGTACGCCACCGTTGCCTCTCAGTCGCTCGTACCGTGACAGATGTGCCTTTACACGCGCTACCAGCTCACTTGGGCTGAATGGCTTTGTGATATAATCGTCTGCACCAAGCTCCAGTCCCCGGATCTTATCGATATCCTCCTTCTTCGCAGATACGACCAGAATCGGAATATCCTTAACCTCCCGGATCCTCTTACAGATCTCGAATCCGTCTACGGTCGGGAGCATCAGATCTACGATCACTATATCATAATTCTCCAGCAATGCCCGATCCAGACCTTTCTGTCCGTCATTCTCAATCGATACCTCAAAATCATACAGCTCCAGATAATCCTTCTCCAATGCTGCGATCGACTGTTCATCTTCAATAATCAATACCTTACTCATAGTTCCTCCTTATCTTCTGATTCTTCATATTTCTTCAGTGTAAATGCAATCAGCGTTCCTTTTCCTTCTTCACTTTCTGCCCAGATTTTACCACCATGCTCTTCAATGATCCGCTTTGCGATCGCCAGTCCCAGACCGCTTCCTCCGGTCGATGAATTGCGGGAAGCATCTGTCCGATACATCCGCTTGAAGATCAGCGGCAAGTCTTCTTTCGAGATACCATTGCCGTTATCCCGGATCCCGATATAAATGTACTGATCCTCATATGGTTTTACTTCAATCCGAATGCTCCGTTCCTCTTTGGAATTATATTTTACCGCATTGGTTACGATATTACCGATCACCCGCCGGATCTGCTCCGGATCGGCAACTACACAGGTATCTGCCGCACAGGAATTCTCATACTCAAAGGTCACTCCCGCCGCCTCCATATCTACCGATACATCTTCGATACAGTCGTCAAAATAAGATGATACCTTAATCTTTACGAAATTATACGGAATCGCATTATTATCAATCTTCGTATACAACGACAGCTCATTGATCAGAGCATCCATTTCATTTGCTTTATTATAGATCGTTCGTATATAGCGCGACATCTTCTCGGGTGTATCTGCCACACCGTCCATGATTCCCTCAACATAGCCCTTGATGGCTGTGATCGGAGTCTTCAGGTCATGAGAAATATTACTGATCAGCTCCCGGTTCTCCTTCTCATAATGCATCCGGTCATCCACAGATTCCTTTAACTTCAGCCGCATCTCATTAAAGGACTGACATACCTCTCCGATCTCATCATCTGAGAGGATCTCTACATCCTCTTCCAGATTGCCCTCCTTGATCCGCTCGGTTCCTTCCTGCAGCAGCCGGAGCGGCCTTAAGAATATCCAGTATATATATAGGGAAATGAATCCGTTAACCAGAAGCAGTACCGCCGTGACCATAATCATCAGCTGAATCATGATCTTACGCATACCGGTCTCCAGACTATCCAGATATGTGATAACAAACAGGGTACCTGTCTGTCCGTCACTCAGTGTCACATCCTTCTGTCTGAGATACATCGGTTTGTCCGCCTCTACAAACAGACCACCTTCAATCTGATTGTTGTCACCGTATTTCGGAAGCAGGTCCTTGATTCCGGAGATGTCGTCGACTCCCTGATAGCTGATCTCATCTCCGATCCTTACCAGCAGAAAAGAATTATCATCCTCCAGCTTACTGTTCAAATCGTCCAGATATTCTTTATTTAAAAGCTGATTCGGATTCTTATATACATCCTCGATCAAGGCTTCTGTAACCCGGTTGACCGTAACCGGCGAATTGGAATAAGACTCAATCAGCATATTTCCACCGATTCCATATGTCGTTTTCAGATATATCCGTCCGAATACAAAACAGCCAAACAATATGATCACAAACGGGATCAGTACCAGCGGAATCACAAGCATTTTAATTTTATCTGCGATTTTCAAGCCGTCCTCCTCCCTTCTTTCTGCAATCTCCACAATCTTTTATATCTTATTGTGCCTTCTTCTGTTCAAGAGTATAGCATATGTAATTAAATTTGCACGAATTAACAAGTTTTTTAATGAAGTTTTTATAAATATTTCTTCCATTTCTGCCGATAAATAAGTAAAATAAAACCGGCAGGATGCCATAACGACTGTATGACGCAGTTAGGACAAACCAAGGAGGGTGATAATTATGATACAAGGTGTATCCAATACTACTTATACACCGGCTGCTACTGACAAGACAGCTGCTGCAGCTGCCAACACCGCTGCAACTAAGACGGATGATACCGCTGCAGTTTATGAAAAGAGCACAGAAACCGGCTCCGACAAGACAAAGTCTACTGACCGCTCTGCGATTGTTGCTCAGTTAAAGGCGGATCAGGAGGCCAGACTGAATTCCTTAAAGAGCCTGGTTGAAAAGGTCATTACCAAGCAGGGACAGACCTTTGCCTGGGCCAATTCTTCCAATGAGGATCTCTTAAACGATTCTTCATTCTGGAATGCGATCCGTACCGGCAACTTTACCGTTGATGCCGAAACAGCTGCACAGGCGCAGGCAGATATTGCAGATGACGGATACTGGGGTGTGAACCAGACCTCTGATCGATTAGTTGATTTTGCGAAAGCTTTAACCGGTGGTGACAGCAGCAAGATCGAGTCCATGAGAAGTGCGATCAAGAAAGGTTTTGATGAGGCTAAGAAGCTGTGGGGCGGAGAGCTTCCTGAGATTTCTCAGAAGACCTATGATGCTACTATGAAGAAGCTGGATGAATGGGCCAAAGGCACCGAGACAGAATAACAAAGAAACTCCGGATGTGGATTCCTCTATGAGGCATTCCACTCCGGAGTTTTTGTTTGTCATATATCACTTCATCCTACAGGCATGCAAGGAATCGTTCAAATGCCTGATCACCTTTCTCGGTTCGCTTATATACTCCCGCACATTCCAGAACCTTTACAAACACCTTTCCTACCTCGTCCTGTAGAATAGAATGGATATTCTCTTCCGTAATATTATACTTGCCTCTCCATTCATCTACCCAGTCAGCATGCTTCTCGATCTCCGGATTTTCCCGAATCGGCTTATCCTGCAGGATCGCATTCTCCAGCAGCTGAAGCTCCCTGTGCAGTCTGGCCGGAAGGACCGCCAGTCCCATCACTTCGATCAGACCGATGTTCTCTTTCTTGATATGATGATACTGTGCATGCGGATGATACAGTCCCATCGGACATTCCTCTGTCGTGATATTATTGCGAAGCACCAGATCCAGCTCATAGAGCTCTCCCCGCATCCGTGCGATCGGTGTGATCGTATTATGCGGAATGCCATCTGTCTCACTGAAAATATATGCATCGGCATCCGTGTAGCCACGCCACACCTCCAGAATATGAGCAGCCACATCCGTGACGGTATCTGCATTGCTGCCCTGCAGCCGGATGACCGACATCGGCCATTTCACCGTCCCTGCTTTCACATCCGGATAATCCTTCAGGCAGAACTCTTTCTCATACGGTGCCCTTGCCATTGCAAATGTATATCCGCCACCCTGGAAATGATCATGACTTAAGATCGACCCACCGACGATCGGAAGATCTGCATTGGAACCGGCCGTGTAGTGCGGAAACTGACGAACAAAGTCCAGTAATTTTCCGAAAGTTCCCTTATCAATGATCATCGGAATATGCCTGTCATTGAAAATAATGCAATGCTCATTGTAATAAACATATGGCGAATACTGCAGGTAATAGCTCTCACCCTGTAAGGTAACCGGAATAATTCTGTGATTCTGTCTTGCCGGGTGTGTAATATGTCCTGCATAACCCTCGTTCTCCTTGCATAACAGACAACTCGGGTATCCGGATTTCTTTGCCACACCGGCTTTTGCAATATCCCGCGGATCTTTTTCCGGCTTGGAAAGATTGATCGTAATATCCATAGGACCGAACTCCGTATCCGTCACCCAGCTCTCATCCTTTGCAATCCGGTCCGTCCGGATATAGTTCGTTGCCTGACTGAACCGATAGTAGTAATCGGTTGCCGCTTTCGGTGATACCGCATAGGCCTCCGTAAACCGGCCTCTCACAACGGATGGTGGCGGTGTCAGTCTTCCCATCAGCTTTGTGTCGAATAAATCTTTGACCGTGATCGTGTCATCCTCAAGGATTCCCCGCTCTCTCGCATAGCCGGTCAGATCCTCAAGAATCTCATGCAGAGCTCTCGGTGCTGCCGGTTGTTCCGGCTCCGAATAATCATTGATTTCCAGTAATTCCAGAATGGAATTCGTCACATATATTTTATCCTCCGGTGCCACCAGCCCGCTTTTCAGGCCATAAGCTACCAGTTCACTGATCCATACATTTATCATTCTGATCCCTCCCTTACATGGTCTGATATCCGTTCGGATGATTGCTGTGCCAGTTCCATGCCGTTGAAATGATCGTCTCCAGATCGTCATACTGCGGCTTCCAGCCAAGAATCTTTTTCGCCTTCTCGCTAGAAGCGATCAGGGTCGAAGGATCTCCGGCACGTCTCGGCTCCACCTTAGCCGGAATCGGATGCCCGGTCACGGTTCTCGCTGCCTCGATCACTTCCTTCACTGTAAATCCGACACCGTTTCCCAGATTGAAAATATCACTTTCATTGCCGTCGCGCAGATACTTCATGGCAAGAATATGTGCCTGTGCCAGATCGTTTACATGGATGTAATCTCTGACGCAGGTACCGTCCTTTGTCTCATAATCCGTACCAAATATGGATATATAATCCCGCTTATGATTCGGCACCTGCAGGATTAACGGAATCAAATGTGTCTCCGGCTCATGTGCTTCACCGATCTGTCCGTTCGGATGTGCTCCACAGGCATTGAAATACCGCAGGGATACATACCGCAGATTATGTGCCTGTGCCGTCCAGTGGAACATTTTCTCCATGGAAAGCTTGGTCTCTCCGTAGCAGTTCGTCGGCAGAGTGCGGTCCGTTTCCAGAATCGGAATCCGTTCCGGCTCTCCATAAGTGGCTGCAGTCGAAGAAAAGACGATCTTGTCAATCTTGTGTGCCACCATGCTTTCCAGAAGCACCTCTGTCCCGCACAGGTTGTTGTTATAATATTTCAGCGGATTTATCATGCTTTCGCCCACCTGAGAATTCGCTGCGAAATGAATCACGCCATCGATCTCCTCCTGCTCAAATATCGAGTCCAAAAATGCACGATCCCGGATATCTCCCTGATAAAACCTTGCCGCCGGATGAACCGCCGCCCGGAATCCGGTCTGCAAATTGTCTGCAACCACTACCTGTTCTCCTGCCGCAATCAGCTCATATACCGTATGCGAACCAATATATCCTGCACCGCCTAATACTAAAATACTGCTCATATTCCTTCCTCCTTTATACCGTTCCAATCCTAATCCGGCCTTCGAACCGATCCATTCGATGCTATGTCTATTCGTGATAGACAAATCTACACTACCCGGATGCCTCCGTACTTTCGAATCATCAGCTGCGTACAGGCTCCTGTTCCAAACACCCGCTCCATCTCTGCCTGATACCGGGTAACCATATCTGTCGGCACAAACGCCTGAATCGTACCTGCGAATCCACCGCCATGAACCCGGCTCGCACCCTTTCTTCCAAGCACAATATCACTGACTGCCAGTGCCACCGACACATTCTGGTGTGTCACATCATGGCAGGTAAATACATTCTGCAGATATTTATAAGAAGAATCTCCGGACTCCTTTACCAACCGCAGAAACTCCGCAAACCGGTCCTGCTTTAATGCCTCCGTCTCCTGCTGCACCCGTTCATTCTCACAAACATAATGCAAGGCACGAAGTGCTGCCCGGTCGCCTGCCTTCTGCCGGATCTCCGTCAGATGAGCAAGCACCTCCTCTTTGGTCGTCTGACCGAGTACCTCTCTGCCGAGACACTCTGCTGCCTGCTTCATCTCTGCCGGAATCGCTGCATAGTCCGGTGTCAGATCTGCGTGAGAGCCTCTGGTATCCGTGATACACAGACTATATCCCTGTACTGCCAGATCCAGATTCAGTCGTTCTACCTGTGGATGCTCCGGATCCGCGAACCGGATGTGTACCAGACTCCCGACAGAGCATGCCATCTGATCCATCAGCCCGCATGGCTTGCCGAAATATACATTCTCCGCATACTGTCCGATCTGCGCAATTTCCATTGCCGTAATCTTTCCTTCATTATACAGATTCGATATGATCGTGCCAATCAATGTCTCAAATGCCGCAGAGGATGACAGGCCGGCTCCGATCAGTACATCACTGGTTACAAATGCCTGAAATCCGCCGATCCGGTAGCCGTTCTTTTCCACACCGGCCAGCACACCCCGGATCAGGGCTTCTGTGGTTCCTTCCTCTTCGTTCCGCTTCTGTAAATCATTCAACGGAATTATGATCGGTTCGCATCCATCAGATACCAGTCTTACGGTCGGTTCCGCCGTCTTTTCTGTGACTGCGATCGCATCCAGATTAATGGATGCCGCCAGAACCTCCCCATGCTGATGATCGGTATGATTTCCTCCGATCTCACTTCTGCCGGGTGCACTGAATATCGCTACCTCACCGGCCCCAAACTGTCCGACATACTCCTTTACCGCTCTGATATAGCGTTCTTTCTGCCGTACACTCCGGGTCGCATCCATATAAATCTCTGAGAACCGCTCATCATACTCTCCGTTCTCAATTGCCTGAATCACTGCTTCTGTTCTCAATCCTTCCATCTCCTTTCCCGATTAAACGGAACCAATATAAACCGGAAATCAATATTCTCTCCATCCAGCCGGTATGGCTCTGCCACCTCCGGACCGCAGCTGTTTGAACCGATTCCGTTTAATGCATAGTCCAGACAGAGTATGGTACTGTCTGCCTCTGTCAGCTCATAGTTATGGGCTGTCCGCTCCAGCTCCTCCTGTGTATATGGTGAAACATTTACAGAAAATGCCCTGCCGGTCGCTGCCAGTCCGGTCTGTCCGTCTGCAACCTCCACATAATCACAGTCATAATGACTGCCATTTTCCTGCGGCCGGATATAATCCTCATGCATTTCTTCTACACTTACCCGGTACCAGCCATGACCGGCACCCTGATGCTTATCACAATAGCTCTCCTGTGGCCCCATGCCATAGTAAGTCACCCGGTCCGCCTGCTTATTCAGGAACATCCGCACACCGAACCGTGGCAGCTCCGGAAATTCCGGATTCTTATTTCCGGTAATGTGAGCATGGATCTTTCCATCCGGTGCAATTTCCCATGTAAGCTCCACATCCATGATCCGCTGTACCGTCGGTGCTACAATGGCCGCTGTGCTATGAACAAGGACACTCCCTTCCTCTCGTCGGATCTCCGTCTGATATGCCCGGACTGCCGCCTCATGATAATGTGCCTTTCTCCAGATTTCCTTTCTGTACATGTCATTGTCTGTCGGTGCCCGCCAGATATTGAGTTCCATCGGATGTGTCAGACAATCCCTGCCGCCGACCTGCAACTTCGTAAACATACCGGTTCGTTTATCGATCTCATATGTGAAAGCATCCGATTCCAGCACAATGGAGCGGTCGGTCTCCCGAACATTCATCTCCGTTGTTTCCTGATTCAGTTCTGCTATCCGTCTATCCGCTCTCTGATTCCTGTCATCCGCATTCTGCAGCCGGATCTCATCAAAGCCCAGAATCTGCCCCGGCTCCATCAATGGAATCCGCTTCTTTAACCGATAGATCAGCCTCAGATACACCTGCCCTGCCTGTGGCACCTCCGGCCTTAACTGCGTCTGTCCGTCCCGGTGCGGTGCCACGGATATAGTTTCCAGCTTTCCTGACCGGATCACGACTCCGTCCAGTGTCACCTCATACGCTATCTCTGCATAATCCTCCAGGTTATCGAAATCCATATAGTTGTGCAGTACCAGTCTGCCGCTCTCCTGCTCATATGTGACAACTCTTGCCGGACGATAGACATTCTTATATTCCAACAGTCCGGTATGCGGCCGCCGATCCGGATATACCAGACCGTCCACGCAGAAGTTCCCGTCATGGATGCTCTCACCATGATCTCCGCCATAGAGATACCGGACCTTTCCATTCTCACTGTACCCTTCAGCGATCGCATGGTCACACCATTCCCACACGAAACCACCGCACATCCGGTCATCTGATTGAATCATCCGGAAATAGTCCTCCAGATCTCCCGGTCCGTTCCCCATGCTGTGGCAGTACTCCACCAGCAGAAACGGCTTCCTTTCCCCCCGGTCCAGATACTCCCGGATCTCCGATAATGCCGGGTACATCCGGCTGTATAGATCCAGATTCTCATAGCTATAAGTCTTCTTATCATTACGATATCTCGCACTCTCATACTGTGTGATCCGGTAAGGATCGAATGCCTTTGTCCATGCCAGAGCCTTCTCAAAATTACAACCATATGCGCTCTCATTGCCCATGGACCAGACTACAATACAGAACCGGTTCTTATCTCTTTCTACCATCTGCTGTACCCGGTCAAGGATTGCAGCCTCCCATGCCGGATTATCTGCGATTGCTTCATTCCAGCGCTGAAACCGATTCTGTTCCGTATCCTCCTGCCGATACAGCATAAATGGTCCGTGTGCCTCAATATCAGCCTCGTTAATTACCAGAAATCCGTATTTCTCGCACATCTGATAAAAGTACGGTGCATTCGGATAATGACTGGAGCGGATCGCATTCAGATTATGCTGCTTCATCAGTCTTAAATCCGTCCGGATCTGTTCCACATTAGTGACCGGTCCGGTATACGGATCCGAATCATGCCGGTTCACGCCCCGGAATTTTATCTTCTGTCCGTTCAGATAGATCACACCGTCCCGGATCTCGATCGTCCGTAATGCCAGCCGTTCTGTGATCGTCTCTGCCTCTGTCCGAAGAATTACGGTATACAGATACGGGTTCTCTGTATTCCAGAGCTGCGGATCCGTTATCTTCAGTTCCGCAACTCCATGTGTATCCGACCGCCCCTCTGCTGCCACTCTGCCGGCTGCATTCTCGATCCGAATCTCTACCTGTGGTTCTGCCATAGCCTGAGCCATCATCAGCTCCAATCGAACGATTGCCGTTTTCTCTGTGCCTCCGATAATCTCTGTAGTGATATGGTAATCGCGGATTGCCTGCGCTGGGCGTTTCAGCAGATAGACATCGCGGAAAATACCGCTCATCCGGAACTTATCCTGATCTTCCAGGTAAGAGCCATCGCACCACTTCAGATTCAGGACGGCAAGGGTATTCCGACCCTCCCTGATCTGTGCCGTCACATCGAACTCACTCATTCCATGTGCTACCTGACTGTATCCTACATACACACCGTTCAGCCACACATAGAAGCAGCTGTCCACTCCTTCAAAATTCAGAAATACTTTCGGCGCCTTCTCCTCCTGCTGATAATCAAACGTGTGCACATATGCCCCACACGGCACATCCTGCGGTACATACGGAGGATCAAATGGAAACGGATACCGGATATTCGTATACTGATGGGTATCATAACCTGCCATCTGCCAGGTACCCGGCACCGCAATCTCATCAAATCCGGAGCAATCATATTCCATGTTGTAAAATTCTTCATTTACATCATAAATGCTCTTAAAATACCGGAATCTCCAGTTACCGTTTAACAGCTGCAGCCGGTCCGACTGCTCCCTGTGCTCCACCGGATCATCCATCCGATCGGACGCCGGCACATAATAGGCTCTGGCCGGCATGGTATTTTCATGCAGGATATGAAGATCTTCATAGTACTGTGGCACGATCATAATAATTCCTCCTCTTTATGTCTTTTTTGCTTTATTTGTAATTTTGTTTTCTATCGGTCGATTTCGTTTGTTTGTATATTTATCATAGCGTTTTTCTACTTTTAAATCCATGAATATTCATAGACAAAATATGCACAAAATGATACACTTCATTTATATATACTTTCTTTATAAGGAGGGTTCTGTTATGTACATGAACACAGGTTATATTCACGATGCACTCACGAATGTCAAAGATAAAAGCCAGCCCTTAAGCATCCGCAGCTGTGGCAATTACCGGCTGGATACCCAGCCTAAGCTACCCACCTACCGTCCAAAAGGCCGCCTGGACTATCAGATCATCTATGTCACCTCCGGTGTCGGTCATTTTCATTTCGATACGGTAGAGAATGAGACTATTGTCGCTGCCGGAAACATCGTCCTGTTTCGTCCGAAGGAGCTGCAGAAATATGAATATTATGGTGCAGATAAGCCGGAGGTCTACTGGATCCATTTCACCGGCTATGATGTGAAGAACATCCTGCGCCGATACGGTCTCCGGGATGATCAGCATATCTTCCGGGTCGGCACTTCACTCGAATATGAACGTATTTTCAAGCAGATCATTCTGGAGCTGGAACGCTGTCAGCCGGATTATAAAGAGATGCTCTCTCTGCTGTTTACCCAGCTGCTGATCACCATGCACCGGGAAATTACCAGAGAACGGATACCGAAAAACGAGTACCTGGAACGCGAAATGGAGCTGGCTGCTTCTTACTTTAATGAGAATTATCACCGGTCGATCAGTATTGAAGCCTATGCCGCCTCCAGAGGAATGAGCATCAGCTGGTTTATCCGTAGCTTCCGGATACATTTCGGCTCCACACCACTGCAATTCCTCACCACGCTTCGTATCACCAATGCACAGATCCTGCTGGAGACTACGAATTATTCCATAAATGAAATTGCGGAAATCGTCGGTTACGATAATCCGTTGTATTTCAGCCGGCTCTTTCACAAACTGAAGGGCTGTTCTCCGTCCCAATACCGGAAACAGAGCAACGGACTCAGTTGATTCATCTTTCATATGATGGTATAATTTTATCAGTATGTTTTAATTTTTCAATTCCAGAGGTGAAGTTATGCACAACGAATTTTTAATGGGAAATGCTGCCATTGCTATGGGCGCCATTGCTTCCGGAGTCAATCTGGTGGCCGGATATCCGGGCACACCATCCACAGAAGTATTGGAAACCATTGCCAAGCATCGCCCGGAGCACACATATGTAGAATGGTCGGTTAATGAGAAAGCCGCTCTTGAGCTGGCTGCCGGAGCCTCCTACAGTGGTGCCAGAACTATGGTTACTATGAAACAGGTCGGATTAAATGTCGCTTCCGATCCTTTAATGAGCCTTGAATATGTCGGTATCAAAGGCGGTATGATCATTCTGGTAGCGGATGATCCGGGTCCGATCTCCTCTCAGACCGAGCAGGACACCCGACACTTTGCCGCCTTTTCCAAGCTCCCGTGCTTTGATCCGTCATCCGCACAGGAAGCCTATGAGATGGTACAGGAGGCTTATGAGTATTCCGAGAAATACGGAACACCGGTCTTCCTCCGGCCGACTACTCGCGTCTGCCACGGCTACGCTTCCATTACCGTAAAGGATGAATCCGAATATCAGATCCATACACCGGATGGTTTTATCAAGGACTCTAAGCGCTGGGTCATTTTTCCACGTCTATCCTATGCCAACCATCAGAAGATCGAGGCCCGGAATGTGACTCTGGCAGAAGATTTCTCCTCTTATTCCAGAAATCAGATCCTGCCTGCCGCACCGGAGCATGCCGATGTCCGCAGAGGAATCGCAACCGGTGGCATCAGCTTTACATATACCATGGAAACCATGCAGACGATCGGTATGTACCGGACTCTGAAGGTCGCCACTCCGCATCCGTTTCCGGAGCAGCTGGCTGTCCGGTTTCTGGAGGGGCTGGATGAGGTTCTGTGTATCGAAGAACTGGATCCGGTTATCGAACGTGAGCTTACTTACATCTGTGGAAAGTATCAGCTGCCTGTGAAGATCCTCGGCAAGCTGACACATCATGTAGCAAATGCAGGTGAAAACACCCGTGACAGTGTAAGTGCCTGTCTCTACCGCTTTCTGGAGCTTCCGCTTCCGGAAACAGAGACTCTTCCGACTCCACCGGAGCTTCCGGTCCGCCCGCCTGTTTTATGCAGCGGCTGTCCTCATCGTGCTTCCTTCTATGCCGTAAAGAAGGCTATGCAGGGCAAAAAGACTATTTTCTGCGGTGATATCGGCTGCTACACACTCGGCAATGCCATGCCGTTAGATATGGTTGATACCTGTCTGTGCATGGGTGCCGGATTAAATATTGCACAGGGTGTCGGCCGGATAGAACCGGATACCACCTGTTTCGCCTTCGTCGGTGATTCCACCTTCTTCGCATCTGCGATCACCGGTGTTGTAAATGCAGTCTATAATCAGGCTAATATGGTTCTGATCGTACTGGATAATTCCACAACTGCAATGACCGGACACCAGCCGCATCCCGGCACCGGTCACACCATGATGGGTGAAATCGTTGCCAAGGTCAGCATTGAAGCCGTTCTGCGCGGAATCGGCCTGACTACCGTAGAGACCATGAATCCTTTGAATCTGGAGGCTTCCGTTGACTGCGTGAAACGGGTTGCTGCAGAACCGGGTGTCAAGGCGATTATCTTCAAGTCCCCTTGCATCGCGATCACAAAGCCGGATAAACCGCTGCACGTTGAAACAGATACCTGTATCAACTGCAAGAAATGTATCCGGGAATTAGGCTGTCCTGCCATTGTGATCCATGACGGTCAGGTACAGATTGATTCCTCTCTCTGCACCGGCTGTACATTATGTAGCCAGGTATGCCCGGTACATGCGATTACAGGAGGTGACGATCATGAATAAGAATATTCTGTTGTGCGGAGTCGGCGGTCAGGGAACCGTGCTTGCTTCCAAGCTGATTGCCTCAGCCGCCATGGCGAAAAACATTTCGGTTATGAGTGCAGAAACGATTGGTATGGCACAGCGTGGCGGAAGTGTTTTCAGCCATCTGCGCTTAGGTGATAATCTCTATTCTCCAATGATCCAAAGCGGAACAGCAGACATGATCCTCGGCTTTGAACCGGGAGAAACTGTCCGTATGCTTCCATTCTTACGCAAGGGTGGCCACGTAGTTGTCAGCATCCGTGCCATCCAGCCGGTAACTGCCACATTGCAGGGTGCCTCCTACCATAGTGAGGAAATGATCGAATACCTGAAGGCCCAGGTGCCGAACCTGACTCTGGTTGACGGCGATGCCGCCTGCCGGGCGATTGGCTCTGCTAAAGTATTAAATATGGTTCTGCTCGGTGCCGCTATCCGTACCGGAGAGATCGGTCTTACCGAAGAGGATATCAAGGATGCCATCCGGCGTACCTTGCCGGAACGGTTCCATGAGTTAAACTTCCGAGCACTCGATTACAGCCGGTAAGCAATATTTCAACAGACAATGCTATTGCCGCAGATAGCATTATTACAACCGATGACGCTATTGCAGTAAATAGCATTATTGCAGCAAACAATATCGCATAAAAGTACATTTATTATAAAATAACATAACAGAAAGGACGCATTATGAAGATTACAGAAACACAAATTGCACATGTTAATAAGCAGATTGAAGCTCTGATTTCTGCTGACAGCTTCTATGGAAAGAAGCTGCATGAAGCAGGCATTTCAAAGATTTCTTCTGCAGAGGATTTTGAACAGCTCCCATTCTCTGAGAAAAAGGATTTACGGGAAGCATATCCGCTCGGATTAATGACCGCTCCTGAAGAGAAAATCGTCCGGATCCATTCTTCCTCCGGCACCACCGGTCTCCCGATCATTATTCCTTATACTGCCAAGGATGTTGACGACTGGGCAATCATGTTCAAGCGTTGCTATGAGATGGCGGGCATTACCAATCTGGATCGTATTCAGGTAACTCCGGGCTACGGTCTCTGGACTGCAGGTATCGGATTCCAGAACGGTGCCGAAAAGCTCGGTGCCATGGTTATCCCAATGGGTCCCGGCAATACCGATAAGCAGCTGCAGATGATGATGGATATGAAGAGCTCTGTTCTATGCTCTACTTCTTCTTATGCATTGCTACTGGCAGAAGAAATCGAGAAACGTGGTATCAAGGACAAGATCCATCTGAAGAAGGGTGTCATCGGTTCGGAGCGCTGGGGTGCCAAGATGCGTCAGAGAATATCTTCCGAGCTTGGCATTGAATTATATGATATTTATGGTCTGACCGAGATCTACGGTCCCGGCATCGGCATCAGCTGCCAGCACGACTGCGGCATGCACTATTGGGATGATTACGTTTACATTGAGATCATTGATCCTGAAACAGGTGCTCCGGTGCCGGACGGCGAGATGGGTGAGATCGTTATCACCACGCTGGTAAAGGAGGGTGCACCTCTGATCCGTTACCGTACACATGACCTGTCCCGGATCATTCCCGGTGAATGTCCTTGCGGCAGTCACTTCCCTCGTCTGGATGTCATTATGGGCCGTACCGATGATATGATGAAGATTAAGGGTGTCAATGTATTCCCTAGCCAGATTGAAGAGATTCTGCGTCAGTTCCCTGAGGTATCCAGTGAGTACCAGATCCGTATTTCCCATCTGGATGGCAAGGATACTCTGCGTATCTATGTAGAGACCAACGGCAGTGTCGACTTCCTGGAATTAAGTGACCACATTGCCGCCACTGTTAAGAGCAAGATCGGCTTCACACCGTTAGTCAAGGTCGTTGAACTGGGCGTCCTGCCACGAAGCGAAAAGAAGTCAAAACGTGTTATTGATGAACGATATGAGTAGATAGAAAAAAGCCGGACCCGATAGTTGAGGTCCGGCTTTTTTTGTTTATGGATTTATTTTTTACAGGCTTTCTTCAAGAGCCATCACTTTACTCCGCCGCCTGATCCACAGAGAATGTAATGGCACCGGTGTCGCAGATAGTTGACCAGCTGTCAGCATCATAAATATGGAAGCTCAGCTCGATATCATTGACCTTATCGATGCCATTCTCCTCCAGATCGGATGAGAAAATCGTAATGTCATCAAAAGATTTCTTCTCGTTATATACCGTTGCAGAGAACACCGGGTCTACCATAAATCCGTTGATGGACATATCGTCACAGTTAATTCCGATATTTCTTCCGGAGGTATTCTCTATGTATAACAGGACACCGGTTCCCCAGAAGCTGTTTTCATCTACATATTTACCGACGATGCGTACACCGTCCTGATTCCACAGCTCATATCCACTCTCTTCCTCGTCTGCCTGCAGATCCATCTCATTGTATTTCGATGTCTGGATGGTAACCACGTCGGAATCAAATAGTGCATCATATGTATCCGAATCATATACATGGAAATAAATCTCAATCTGTCCGATATTGGAAATACCTGCCGCCTTCAGATCGGATGACATCATATACATGGTGTCATTGGCCTTCTTGCCGGCTGCTACCTCGGACGCAAACAGGTCTGAGATCATGTAGTTGTTTACAATCAGTGCAGTGCAGCCTACCATCACATTTTTATCCGTATTGTTCTCAAGAAGCAGCTTCACACCGGTTCCCATGAATGCGTCATGCTCTATTCCGGTGGCTGTTACCTTGATTCCATCCTGATCGATCAAGACCTGCTCTTCGATGGACAGATCCGCATCCTCTTCTGCACCATCCACGGCTCCTGCCGAATCATCTGCACTCGCATCAGACGCCGCGTCACTGCCTGCCTCGCTTGCGGATACAATCTCCTTTGTGCTATCATTTGATTCCCCACTGCCTAATGCACTCAGTCCAAATGCAAACAATATCGCAAATACACCAAGCTTTTTCATAATGTTCTTTTTCATACATGCTCTCCTCTTTCCTTATCCTTGTATTTATAAAAAATCATGCTCACGCATCCTGCGATAAGCGTTGCCAAAATCTCCGCAACCACATCCATCCCGTCAAAGGTTCCGGGGATTACCGGCAGAATTTGCAGTCCTTCCATAAGCACCGCGAATCCACCACTGATCAATGCCGACTTCCATACCTTCTGCCCGGTCAGTCTTCCGTACCAGAGCAGTCCGATCGTCAGAGCATATGCCCACAGCATGTCACAAGCATAATTTCTTAAAAACATATGAAACAGATCTGTCCTCATTCGGATTCGCAGCTCACCCAGCCACGGAATCAGAAAGGTACAGGCTCTCGCTATATATGTTCCGGGCCGGACCAAGATATAGATCCCGGTTCCCACGCACAGCGGAATCAGGGTATGAAGCATTGCAAATGCTATACACTTTTCCTGCTTCATACCGATTCCTCCCTGCCAAAACATATATTGTTTATTTTAGCTATATCGAGGAAAGTTTTCGTCCGCTATGCAGCGGACATTTTACAGAACGATTGATTGAAATTATTTACAGGCCTTTGAATGCATACTCAAACGTGGTTAATATCAGTGCCATGATAAAAGCAACTACGAATACATAAAGTAAGCAATAGATAATTGCCAGAAACCAATGAAGAACCTTGTTCCCTTTCATAAACGGAAATGCATACCGGACGCCTCCATAGTTTCCTATAAAGAACACAACACCCAGAAGTGCAGCCGCATAGGCGAACCAGTTCATCCATAACACGATTCCGGTTGCCGGTTGTCCCTGATATTCTACATTGGACGTAACGACTGCTGCCAATAGAAATAGATATCCGATTACTGCCAACAGCATCTTCCATAATGCGCCACTTCGGAACCCAACCGGAGCATATTTCTGATAGGGATAAAGACTTCGCACCAGAATATTCCTGCTCTTCGTCCGCATGACGGTCTCAATGGCAGTCTTCAGCTGCAGCACACCTGTGTACCGTTCTTTGGGATTGATCTGGATACATTTCCGGATCACCGTCTTCAGTCTGCCATTCCATAACTGATTCTTCGGATAATCACCGGTCAGCAGATAGTTCATCGTCACTCCAAGTGCATAGATATCCGTCTGCGGGGAAGACTGGCCAAATCCATACTGCTCCGGTGCCGCAAAGTCCTGCGTGCCGATCAGCCTTGTATCCTCATTTTTGCCGTCCGCATACTCCTTTGCTGCGTTGAAATCAACCAGTTTTACAACACCATCCTGACTAAGCATGATATTCGATGGCTTAATATCCCGATGTACGATCGGCGGCTGATGCTCATGAAGCTTTTGGAGAATATCACAGACCGCCATCATAATGCGGCCGACCTCTTCCTCCTGCATGATACCACAGCTTTTCATCCGTTTCTCCAGAGACTCCCCATGTATGTATTCTTCGATTACGATCAAGTGATCTTCCGCTTCAAAAAGTGCCTGAATCCGTGGCACATTCGGGATCTTCAACTCCATTAATGCCTGATAGACCGGCTTGTTATAGGTATCGATCACCTTTTTCACACAGATTTCTCCGGTGTCGACATGCTGTACCAGATAAATTTCTTTACTTGTATGTAGTTTTGTAAGCTCCTGATAACAGGACAATTCATATTTCTCTTCCAGTGTCATTTCCCTCTTTATCCTTCCGTCCGCATGTATAACACAATTTCGGTCATGCCATACTTGCCTATTATCACTCTATTCATGTATAATACACTATAAATGATACGTCTGGCAACTATTGATGATGAATGAGGAGATGGAATCCTATGAAAGATATTTCAACTACAAACCTTTTAAATGTATTGGATCAAAATCAGATTACTGCAGAAAATTTATCTGATTATGTTTCAGAAGCCAAAGATACTTATCCGAATCGGAATATTTTTTCAGATTATATTGCACAAAATCCGGAAGGCATCACAACTGCCCAGATCATCCGGAACTGCTCCGGCTATCTCTCCCGTTCTTATGCCTATGATATTTTAAATGGAACCACGGCAAAACATCCAAGCCGGGATGTTATTCTGGTATTATGCCTGAGTGCACATATGGACCGCCGTATGATCCGCCGCACTTTAGAGACGTTTCAGCACCGGGAGCTTTATCTGAAGGATCCCCGTGATCTGATCATTGCCACTTATGTAAATAACCGGAATTATAATATAGAAGCCATCAACAGTGAGCTGTATGAATACCAGTTACCACTGCTGATGGCTGACTAATCCCTTATGCGTTCTGAAGGAATGCTATATATCCTTTCTTTGTTTCGTATACATCCGCCTTGCTGGTCACTTCCCACGGAGCGTGCATATTCAGCACTGCCACACCGCTATCAATCACTTCCATACCATATAAGGACAGGATATATGCAATTGTTCCGCCACCACCGACATCTACTTTACCAAGCTCTGCTGTCTGATATGCAACCTGTGCATCGTCCAGAATCTTTCTTAATGCGCCCATATACTCTGCATTGGCATCGTTTGAGCCTGACTTACCTCTCGCACCGGTAAACTTATTAAATACCATGCCCCGGCCAAAATATGCAGCGTTTTTCTTTTCATAGGCTGCTGCATACAGCGGATCATAAGCTGCACTGACATCCGAAGACAGCATCCGGGAATTCTTCAGGCATCTGCGCAGTATCAGCTCTGAATAATCTCCCATTGCTCCTAACAGCTCTGCCACTGTATTTTCAAAGAACTTGGACTGCATACCGGTTGCTCCGACACTGCCGATCTCTTCCTTATCGGTCAGCAGACAACAGGTTGTCTTTTCTACATTTTCTACTTCCAGCATCGCTACCATAGAGGTATACGCACATACCCGGTCATCCTGACCATATGCCATGATCATGCTCCGGTCAATTCCGGCCTCCCTTGCCTTTCCAGCAGGAACTACCTCCAGCTCTGCTGACAGGAAATCCTCTTCCTCCATATCATACTGCTCTTTCAGGAGCTTCAGCACACCCTTCTTGACGCCTTCCTTTTCCTCATCCTTTAACGGAATGCTGCCAAACAGAATGTCCAGATTCTCTCCTTCAATTACTTTATTTGCCTTCTTCTCCTGCTGTTCACCAGCCAGATGAATTAACAGATCCGTGATGCAGAATACAGGATCCTCTTCCTTCTCACCAATCACTACATCAACAACGGAACCGTCCTTTTTCACTACAACACCATGGATGGCCAGTGGCAGTGTTACCCATTGATACTTCTTGATACCGCCATAATAGTGGGTATCCAGATACGCCATATCATCATTTTCATATAGTGGGTTCTGCTTTACATCCAATCGTGGGGAATCAATATGAGCGCCCAGAATATTCATTCCCTCTTCCATAGGCTTTGTTCCAATGTTGAATAAAGCAATGGTCTTCTTCATGCATACTGCATAGAGCTTGTCCCCTGCTTTCACCGTCTGCTTGTCGGCAAGTACTTTCTCAAAGTTCACGTAACCGGCTGCTTCCGCCTGCTTCACAATCTCCTTCACGCATTCGCGCTCGGTCTTTCCGACATTTAAGAATGCCCGATACTGATCGTTCAGCGTTTCCAATTCTTCTAACTGATTCTTCGTGTATGTTTTCCATGCATTTGGTCGTTCCATTATAATTCCTCCTGTCTCGGTATCTTAGATCAAGTTTAACTCGCACTAAGTATAGTACAATTCCCGGAATCCTGCAACCGTCCGCCACCGGCTTTCGCCGCAGGATTCCTTCTGTTTCTGCGTGTTTTCCCCGTTTCCGATTCTTCCTGATTATTTATCCCATTAACCCTTCACGATTACCAGCTTCTGGCCCGGTGATAACTCATCCCGCTCGAGCTGATTCACCTTACGGATACTGTCAATGGATGTAAAATAGCGTTTTGCAATGGTCCATAGTGTATCCCCTTCCTGCACCATATATCCGATAATGCCGGCTAATTGATTCATTTTTTCATAATCGATTTCCGCTACACTCATATCCACAATAACCGGACACTGCTTCCGGGCAAAAGCAATAATACTTAAATTCACAACTGCCTTGATCTCCACCTCATCACTGCCCAGCATGATGCTGCTGATCTGCTCCAGTGTCGGCGTAATATGGAAAATCGTATCCGGCGACAAATTCTTCGCCTCCACCAGATAAGTAAACGGCAGATATCCGGTCATGGAATTCATTGGCCTGGTATCATCCTCCGCTATGTATAACAGCCGCACTTCCACTGCTCCATCCACAACGACACCTTCCTCCGTTGTGCGGATATCATCCACCTTTACCGTACCCTCCACATAACATACCTGCAGGATTCCGGCCTGATTCTCTTTGCGCTTGATTCGCTCCACGATTCTGGTCTTTGCATTGTTTCTGGTTAACAGTGATTCATAATCAAACTGCTCGGTTTCTACCTGAATACATGCCGAGGTGGAAAACATATCCCCCAGAAGATCCAGCTCTTCTTCCTGATAAATACGAATCGCCAGCTCCAGATTTGCCTCCAGATTCAGAACCCGTTCCTCACCATCCTCATCCGGTTCCACATTTAGCTGCGTTTCGCCAAGGTTCACTCCTATATCTGCCGTCATTCCCTCCATGGAACCCACACATTCCACCTCACCACTAAACGGAATATCCAGATTCAGATACTGGATCGGCATCTGCTCCTCCGCCCGGTAGATCAGAAAAACCTCCAGTTCTCCTCGGATATCAATCTTATTATCCAGCGGCTTGGTTTCCACGTCATTTAAAGTCGCACAATACCAGATCATCCGACGAATATTAGGTTTATTCTGCGGAATCGGCACCATTTCCCGTACCCGGAACACATCTCTCTGATCTGCAACCGTTCGTGTATATGGTACCTTCTTATACAGACACTGGATCCCATCTCCGTTTTCAATCCCTTCGGCACCCTCCAACACATCCTGTTCCGTTACGTCAATCTTCATCTGGATCAGGCCCTTTACCTCAACCTTCCGGGAATGAATCATTGTAATATTCAGGTCCTCTATTTCACAGCTGACACTGGTATCATAGGACGGAAGCAGGTCATCCACATTGATCATCTCTTCAAACGGAACGCTTCCCTCCATGGCATCCAGTTCCCCCTCTACCTTAGCCACAGAATACAGGATCCGATAGCTCACATGTCCCCGAACACGCAGACGGTCTACCATCGGCTCCGTATCATCAATCACGACCTGTCCCCTGCTGGTAATAATCTTGTCTATATCCTGCTTCGTATCCGGCACATTGAAATCCTCATCAATGGTTAACTGCACCTGTTTCTCTGCTTTATGATTATTGGTACGAATTTCTTTTTTGATTAACTGCATCGATCGTCCCTCCCATGTTCACTGATACTATTCTATGAGAAGATGATAGAAATATTCCTGTTTTTTGATTCTTACCGGTAGACCACCGGCAGCTCCTGGTTTTCACATTTTACTGCCACATACGGATAGGACATCCCATCGATCTTGATCTCACTGTCCTCCGTACCTACCAGATTCGTGTCAATGTAGACTGCATCATCCGTTTTATACAGGGCCTCTACCGTCACGGAACAGCCGCCTCTCGGCTGAGCGCCATACCCCACAACAATGTACATGTACTCTCTTGTCGTAAACGTCAGCTTAAATGGTTCCGCCTTTTTTTCTTCAATGATTTTCACCAGTTCGGCCGGTAAACGGCCTTCTTCACATACCGTAAAATCCAGATTTTCAGTTTCTGTTTTTGAATTACAGCCATTTAACAAAAAGATATTCGATACCAGAAGTATAGATAAAAGAATCCCCGCAATTACTCGCCTGTTTGTACTCATGTCTGCCTGACCTGTCATTTTGTTGTAACTAATATATGCAGCCTGTTTCACTGCTATGCCCGGATCACATCTGATGTCTTACAATTCTATACTCATCACCCAGCTGATAATACGGACATTCCTTATAATTGCCGCTTAAAAACCGGCTCATCTCATCCTCATCCAGCTCCATGACGCAGGTATAGCACTCATACTCATCATCATATTCAAAATTCATGCAACTATCACATCTATCTGCCATATATATTCTCTTCCTTCTAACCCTTATCTGCGTTATACATATTGATCGACCAGAATCGCCTGCTTCCCTTTTCTGGTATCATACTGAATGTTCCGAAATATGAATTTCCCATATCCACGGACTGCGATCACATCCCCATCCTTGGGACTTCCACTGTTATTCTCCATAATTCTTCCGTTGACCAGAATTAATTTCTTACGGAACAGATCCAGGGACTGATTTCTGGACAAATGATACAGCTTTGCCACAATCGAGTCCAGTCGTATGGAGGACACGATCAGCTCCACCGACTCCAGCTGCGGCTTCACATCCTCCGGCATCGTATCCAGAACCTGACATTTTACATGAGTATGACGGATCTGGCTTAAGTTCTCACGAATATAATCTCCGATACGCTCTACTACAAATACATATCCGACCTTATCCTTTACTACAATGTCACCGATCGTATCCCGCTCAATCCCGAGATTCATGATCGCACCCAGAAAGTCTCTGTGCGTCAGTTCTTCTGCAAATTTCCGAAGTAACGGCTCCACCTTCAGGATCTGAATAGGAAATGCAACCTCATATCCAAAATCCTCCGGATTACCAAAGCGGATCATCTGCCGCTCACAGCCTTCCGCGCCACCCCACAGAGTAAACTCTGATTCCTCTGCTACCGAATATACAAGTGCAGCATCGGTTGCTGACAGAAAGTCTGTAAAATAATATGCACTATTCTGATAACTCTGCTCCGCCAGCTCTGCAAACCGTTTTCGCAACTGCTGTTCTTCTATCTCCGCCATCTGTAAGTTCCTCTTTCAAATATATTTATACAAATTCAAACAACTGCCTAATGAACATACGTAAAGAACTGATTGCCCTGTTCCGCAAACGTCTTCTCCAGCTCATATCGCAGTTCCCGTACTTCCTCACCGGTTACCGGATTATAATATCGGATGGTTGTCTCATTATAGCTGATGATCAGCACATAGGTGTCTGCATCCAGCTTCGCCACTACCGGTGCTCCCTGACACAGATAGAACAATGCATTATCCACATCACAGCCCACCAGATTCACACCCGCTTTATCCAGATACCGTTGCAGGATATCGTTCGCATTTCCGCTCATGTCCATAGCTTCCGGTATCTCAACATTCTCATATTGCAATATCATCTCAATGCACTTCTGCAGGGACTCTGCCGGGGTCGCACATGTAATCTCCTGTAACCCTTCCGTGACCTCTGCATACTCCAGCAAGCCACTGATCCTCCAGATACAGTTGCCGCTGCTGTCCAGTGCCAGCCCGCTTTCCTCATATGCCGCAAGAATCGCACCACGCGGTGTAGAATACGACCGCTGCATCGTTCCCTGCGCATATACATAGTAGCGTTCGGATTTCTCTCCGCTGTCTACCGCAATGCTCTTATTATCATCGTTCAGGACCTCTTTGGTCATGATCAGCTCCGGTACCGAGGTCACATACATATAATTCGGGAAGATCATATATAACTGATTATATGCATCATAGGTATACTGATAGCTGACCTGAATGCCGTCTCCATCTGCTTCTTTAAACGTAATGAAGTCATCCGGTGCTTCAATATAGTTATCTCCGGACTTTGTTGCCCTGGTCATATGGATGACCTGCTTACCGGTCCGTGCATCCATTACATAGGTGCCGGCCTTCGTATATTCCTTCACAACCTGATTCTCCAGCGTTGCAATCCTTAAAGTATGCATCGGGAATATCGTACTTCCGTCTGTATTTAATACCACTTCCGATTCATTGGCAAGTCCATATGCCAGATCATTCTCAATAAAACCGATTGCCTTAATTCTCTGACCGCTTCCCGCATCTACGGTATGCTCCTCATAGGTCTCAAGATTCATGATCGTAACCTGCGTACTGTCTCTGTCTACCGGTGCATTTGGATAGGCCAGCAGATACTCACTGTCAGAGACTGCCAGATATTCCTTCGGAATCCCCTGGATCACATAGCTGGATTCTCCGGTTGCCAGGTCGATCTTCATTACATTATCACCCAGCATATAAAAGAACTCATTCTTATCGTTCAAATATGTTAATCTGGACGCATCCTCTTTCAAAATCTCATATGGTTCATCACAGGAGATAAATAATACCTCCTCCAATCGGCTGGTGCTGGCCAGGAACCGATATACTGCGATTCCGTTCTCACCCTCATGCTCACCACGGTTCATATAACCGTATACCGTAAATACCATATTTCCATCGTCATCCAGCTTGACAATATTAATTCCATGCTGGTCATATGCGGAACGAATATCGGTCGGTGTATCCTGCCAGAATGCAAAGACCTTTGTCATGGTTGTAGAACCATAATCGTAGTACCACAGTTGTCCTTCTTTCACGAATGCAACCTTTTCATTTTCATCACTGATCCGATATTGGAAATTATCTGCATTTGAAATTCCAAGGAAAAACCAGTTCTTCAATGTGTTTACATTAAACCGGTCAAATATCGTCTCAACATTACGGTCAAAGTCCATCAGATAGATCGTGGTACTGTCCACATATTTCAACCGATATACCTCTGTGACATTATAATACTGTGCATTATCCACCTCGCCGGAAATCGCAACATATTTTAACTCAATGGTCGCATTCTTCTCATCCAGTTCTTTGATCGTTGGTGTCATTCTGGAAATCCGCATCATGGACAGATTCGCCCATGTAAATGACTCATAATTAGAATGGATATCAATATGGGACAGATTCTCATTCTCTCCGCTGTCATTCGGCTCAATGTATTTCGTGATAGCCATCTTGCTCTCTTTGTTAAAGGTTGCCTCATGAAACTCGTTCACAAACTGTAAGAACTGACCGGTATACAGCCGATTTGACGGAATCAGCCTTGTATAATATCGTACCTCCCGTCCATCCTTCATGGTGATACAGACAATAAAGGTGTACTCCTGTAACTCCTGCAGATTCATACGCAATGTCGTCTTTACATGCTGGACCCCGTTCTCCTCCTGAATCTCATCTACTTCCCCATTCTCGATCAATGAACTGCCATCTACCGTTCTTACTTCATAACCAACCGTGTCGATCTCACTTTTGATCGTCTCTATCTGAAAGTTCACCGTCTGATCTGTTCCGATCGGTGTAATCGAATCATGAAACAGCGACGCATCAATGGAAGAGGTGTATCCATGCAGACAATTGACTTCATTACTGCCGGCTTCCATATAAACCAAAGGAAGTGTAGGCTGATCCATCTCTGCCGACACCTCATCCATTCCTGTATTATCCCATTTATTTACTAAAAACACTGTAGCCAGAAATACCAGCACTGCTACAACTATCTTTATAATAATATCCTTTATCATTTCGTTGCTCCCGAATATATCCTAAAAAAGTCGTCTCCTCTGTCGATACCGACACCGACGCATATGAAATTCGTTACATATTAAAATCAGGGAAAGCTGTATCACCGGATCATCCGGCTTGGGACTCCCTGCATCCCGTCCTTTCATACGAATCCAGACCTCTTCCGCCATCCGATAGATGCTGACAGCATCCGGCTGTTCATCAAACATCGGACTACCCTCATATTCTAACTGATCGCACATATCCTCCACCATGGCGGCTATAAATCTGGCTTCTCTCGGATACATGCGTTTCATTCTTTCATAATCCTGATAGGCATCTTCTTCCGACATTTCTAATTGATCCAGATTGAATTTATCCGGCCACAGCTTCTGAGATGCCTGCTGTAAATAATCCTGAAAACTACTCATATTCACCCTCCTGCATTCTGATTCCAGAATCATCTCTTACAGAATATTGTATGCATGGAGGGTGATTTGTTGCTATTTTATCTTATTCGTCACCGAAGGAAATACCTAACATTCTTGCATTCTGTACAATGCTGTCCTCCGGTGAAACATATTTTAACTTTCCTGCTGATTCAGACAACGGAATGGAGGTTACCTCATCATTCTTCAATACAACAAGCTCTCCATACTTGCCCTCTTTGATCAGCTCTGCTGCCTTTGCACCAAAACGGCTTGATAAAACACGGTCATATGGACATGGACTTCCACCTCTCTGTGTATGTCCCGGAACGGTTACCCGGACCTCCTGTCCGCCATAAGACTTAATCTGTTCTGCAATCTCATATGCTACAGACGGATACTTCGGATTCTCCAGAATTGCCTTTCGCTCCTTCTTTGGCAGAGAAGCAACTTCCTTTGAAATAGCGCCCTCTGCAACTGCCAGAATAGAGAATCGCTTGCCCTGCTGTGCACGTCTGTCCAATGCCTTGCAGACATTCTTAATATCATACGGAATCTCCGGAATCAGAATAATATCCGCACCACCGGCAATACCGGCATATAATGTGATCCATCCTACCTTATGTCCCATGATCTCTACAATAAAGACTCTGCCATGAGAAGCCGCTGTCGTATGAATACAATCAATTGCATCTGTCGCAATATCTACTGCACTCTGGAAACCGAATGTCATATCTGTGCCCCATAAATCATTATCAATGGTCTTCGGTAATCCGATGACATTTAATCCTTCTTCGCTTAACAGATTGGCCGTCTTCTGTGAACCGTTTCCACCCAGAACAACCAGACAGTCCAGCTTCAGCTTTTTATAGGTATCCTTCATTGCCTTTACCTTGTCCATGCCATTGGCATCCGGCTGCCGCATTAACTTAAACGGCTGTCTGGAGGTTCCCAGTATCGTACCGCCCTGTGTCAGAATACCTGAGAAATCTTCGGCCTTTAACTGCTTGTAATTCCCATACATCAAGCCCTTATAGCCTTCCAGAAATCCGTATATCTCCACATCCTTAAAAGAGCCATACAATCCTTTGACAACTCCCCGCATGGTTGCGTTCAATGCCTGACAATCTCCACCACTGGTCAACATTCCTATTCTCTTCATACGAACCACCTTCTCTTTCTTATGTTTTATAAATAAACTCTGCCTTCTAATGCACGGAACAGAGTTACTTCATCAATACATTCCAGCTCCCCGCCAATCGGTACTCCGCTGGCAATCCTGCTGACTTTGATTCCGGACGGTTTCACCAGCTTACTGATATACATAGCCGTTGCTTCACCCGGAACATCTGAATTGGTTGCTATGATCAGCTCTTCTACCTCTTCATTCTGCAGACGCACCAGCAGCTCTTTTAATTTGATATCCTCCGGTCCTTTCCCCATCGCAGGATCCAGTGCTCCATGAAGAACATGATAAACACCATTATAGCGACCGGTACGTTCATACGCGGCCAGATCTCTGGTATCCTCCACCACCATGATGGTGCTGTGATCCCGGTTCGGCGATGCACAGATCGGGCATATCTCCTTGTCCGTCAAGGTATAACAGGTACTGCAATACTTGACATTCTTCCTTGCCGTCTGAATGGTATTAGCCAGCTGGTCCACCTGCTCCATCGGCATATCAATAATATGAAATGCCAGTCGCTGTGCTGACTTACCGCCAATTCCCGGCAAATGAGATAACTGTTCTATTAAATTATTAATCTCATTACCATAATAATTCATGACTAGAACGGAAAGCCTCCCAGTCCACCCATATTACCTGTGATCTTGGACATCTCCTTATTGGAATCCTCTTCCTGTGCCCGAAGTGCCTCGTTAACTGCCGCAATAATAAGATCCTGCAGCATCTCAATATCATCCTTGTCAACAACCTCTTCGTCCAGTTCAATCGACTGAATCTCTTTCTTGCCATTCACAACTACCTTTACGACTCCGCCGCCTGCAGTTGCTTCATAGGTCTTCTCTTCCAGCTCCTTTGTTGCCTCTTCCATCTGCTTCTGCATCTTCTGTGCCTGCTTCATCAGATTGTTCATATTTCCCGGCATCATTCCTCCGGGATATCCACCACCACGTTTTGCCATTTTTACATCCTCCTAATTATCATCATATTCCACTGGAATATTCATTTCTTCAAAAATATTCAATCGGATCAGATCCTGCTGCCCGGCATTGTTCTGGTACTTCTTTCGAAATTCCACCGTCAGATTCCGTTCAGAAGCCTGCACAAAGGCCTCCCGGATTGCTTCCTGATCTTCTCCACCTTCTGCCAGAAGTCCCTGATTGGTCTCATCCAGCAGAATTACAATTGACATATGCTCTTTATCCACCCGCACATCTGACATCTGTAATAATGTTCTTAGTGCCGGCTCCAGCTTCTCATAAACCACCGGCAGATGTGCCGCTATGCTTTTCAGCTCCTGCAGGGTTGCTTCCGGAAGTGCTTTGACCAGCTCCGCTTCAGATGGCTCTTTGGCACCATTCGATTCTGTCGCTGCTGTCTGCACTACATTCCCCACCACCTGCTTCGGCGGACTCTTCTCTATCAGATCCAGCCGTCTGGTTAAATCATCCATACGCTGAATAATAGAATCATAATTCTGTTCCATCTCCGGAACACACAGCTTAATGACTGCTAATTCCAGTATTACCCGTTTTTGACTTGCATATTTAATATTATTCGAAAGTTCCGAAAAAATACGGATGTACCGCATCAGCTCATCCAGAGATACCTTCGCTGCCATCTGCTCCATGGCATCCAGATTCTCCTTTGACAGATCCAACATATCTCTCGCATTTGCGGAGCTCTTTAACAGTAACAGGTTCCGCATGAACCATGTGAAGTCAAGGATAAACTGTCCAAGCTCCCGCCCCTGCCAGATAATCTCATCAATTAATGCGATCGCTCCGTCTACATTCTTTTCTTCCACGGTACTTAACAACCGGATGAATACCTCTGTATCAACCGCTCCCAGTACATCCAGACACTTCTCATAGGTCAGGGTCTCGCCCAGATAAAAGGCTATGCACTGATCCAGCAGACTCAATGCATCTCGCATGGAACCGTCTGCAGCCTTGGCAATATAATCAATCGCCTTTTTCTCAACCGATACACCTTCCCGGTTCATCAGGTCCATGAGCCGATCCGAAATCGTCTGAACCGTAATCCGACGAAAATCATATTTCTGACAACGGGATAAAATCGTAATCGGAACCTTATGTGATTCTGTAGTTGCCAGAATGAAAATCACATAAGACGGCGGCTCCTCCAGTGTCTTTAACAGTGCATTAAATGCTCCGATCGAGAGCATATGCACCTCATCTATAATATATACTTTATACTTTCCTTCAGTCGGTGAATACTGCACCTCATCCCGGATCTCCCGGATATTATCAACACCATTGTTCGATGCAGCATCGATCTCGATCACATTCATAGACGAGCCTTCTGCGATCGATCTGCAGCTCGCACACTCTCCACACGGACTTCCATCTACCGGATGCTCACAGTTCACTGCCTTCGCAAACAGCTTCGCTACGGTTGTCTTTCCGGTACCTCTTGTTCCGCAGAACAAATATGCGTGTCCGATCCGGTCATGCGTGATCTGATTCCGCAATGTCGTTACAATATGCTCCTGGCCCTTTACTTCCTCAAATGTATCCGGTCTCCACTTACGGTATAACGCTTTATATGACATTTCATTCACATCCTATCTGCTGACTGTTAATATCGAAACCGAAATATCTGATCTAACATACGCAGGGTCTTAAAATTCCCCTTTGCTGTTATCTCGCCGGACATAAATGCCCTCTGGAATGTATTTTTGCCATGCAAAATTGCTTTTAATACCTTTGTTTCTGCCCGCATTACCACATCTGCTTCCGTATCATCACTATACCAGCACTTAATGCCCTCCGGGTTTACCTCAATTGATAAGGTAGACTCCCGATCCGGTATAATAATAATATACTTCGCCGAAAAATCCGCAAGCGGATAATAGTTTGTCCGGAATTCCCGGATGAACTCGCCTTCCTTCTCCTGTGGTTCATCCCCCAGCATAGACTTGAACATTGCAGATAATTCTTCAATATCCTTCTTCTGCTGCTTTACATATGCATCATCCGATACAAATCGGGACAGCTGCTCACTTTCCTGTGGTGTCAGATCAATGGTCTTTGTCCGTGATACATTCTCTCTGACTGCAACATTACTATTCGGAAATACCGGTGTTTTCTGATGAATCGCCCGGTATAAATTCTCTGCCTGCTTCTCGATCAGTGTCCGATATGTCGCAGAGGTCTCAAACTCCGTATGATTTTCCACATATGCGGTCAGTCCCTTTAAGGCTGTTCCTCCAAGTGTTTCCCAGGCCTTTACCACAGAGGTCTCTGCATCCCGTTCTCCGTATGTGGTTGCCATAACAACCGGAAGCATATAAAGTGTCGCAATCTTCTCTTTGTCTCCATACAACCAGCACATATCCAGGAATTGCTGCATATATCCACCAATTCCAAACCATTCAAGCGAAACGGCCAGAATTACTCCATCTGCATCCTTCAATGTCGCCGGAAGAGTTGCTATCGCATTCTTATCCTCGTACAGATTATATCTTCTCACATCTACACGAAGCTCTTCTAATACTTCTGTTATTTTCCCAATGACATATAACGTAGGATCCTCAATCAGACCCCGTCCGCCATAATAGATGTTTATCTTCACCAGAACCGCTCCTTTGTACTTCTTTTCCTGTATGAATCATCATATTTCAATACACAAACACTCCATCTTATTATAGCGGAAAGGGGGCATAAAAGCAACTGCCCCGCCGGATTGTTTTCTTAATTTTCAGACATTGCTCCCACAATGTTTCTTAACCTTTTCAACAATGTAATGGTTTGCTCCCAGCACCAGTCTGGTACCTTCTTCCAGCCGCACCGGTTTCCCTCTGGAGATCCGTCTGCCATTACAGTAGGTACCATTTGTAGATGCCAGATCCTCGATATAAAGCTCACCATCCTGCTGAAATACACGGGCGTGCTTCCGACTAATCCCCGTTTCCTCCAATGGGTACTCAGCCAGATTGGATCGACCAATGATTCCGGGCAGTGCCTTCAACAAAATATCCTGCGTTCCCGCTCCCTTTAGCTGCCACGCATCCTGCCCGGTCACCTGTATCAGCCCGGTCTCCCCATCATATATTCTCCCTATAACACCGGTTTCTCCGGATAATGGCTCCACCAGCTCTACCACCGATCTATGGAGTCCCTCTCCCGTTTTTTCTTTTTCCCGTCTTTCTTCTCCGGACTCCTCTGCCCTCTGTTGAACCTTATGTCTATTCTGCCTGCGCCGGAGTTTTATCGTACTGTAAAGGAAAAATAAAAACAGGATCATGCTGAATATCATAAATTTACAATCGCGGTCATAACCCAGAAACACCCAGTATCGCCAAGCATAAATGACGACAGCAATCAGAGAAAATCCGGTGAGTATTCTGTATATCCATACCTTTTTCCCATCGGTTTCTCTGCTTATCTCCTCCGTCCTTTCTGCCCTCTGTGTTGCATCCGGTCCCTCTGTTTTTCCGATTTCTTCTCTTTCCGGCTCATTACTCCTCTTTGCGTTCATAACAAGACCTATATCATCCGGTTCCTTCTTCATCTGCTTCTCCATATTCTCCAGAAAGCATTGTACCTCTTCTATACCGGCTGTTTCTTCCTGTAACAGCCGGTATAATCCGTATATATACATAACGGCTTCCGTATCCTGATGCCGGGTGTGTTTCATGCAGAACTCCACCAGCATGATCAGAGAGGCATGAAACTCCCCCTGACCTCCCATCCGAAAGCAGAACCGAAACCGCCTTTTTCCGGCATGGTAATATATCATCTCCGGTGCTGTCAGAATCCCCTCCAAAGGGAGCAGATATTCTTCCATCTCCTTATAGCAGTTCCATAAATCTGTAAACAGCTGCCGCAATACAGGAAAGTCAAGCTCCTGCTCTTCACTCATCTGTGATAATGTCTGTGTCCCCTTGGTATCATATGCGATCTGAAACTGTCCGTCACAGCCCTGGATTTCTAATGGCAATAATCCACTTCCTTCATATCGCATCAACATATTTAATTGAAAGTCATCGACATCCTTACTTTCTCCCTTCAGAACCATATACTGCCGAAAACCTTCAGTCTGATAACAGGTTTCCAAATAACTGCCACCTCCTTAAGCGCTGCTCTGTCTCTGTATTCCGCTCAATCTGGTACTCTCTGCTCTTAACTGCGTATCCCCGCACCAGCTCCACACATACCTTTTTTGAATATATGATCCGATCCCCGGCAACCTCTGTACAAATCTCATGATCCTGCTGTGCAGTCTCGTCCTGTTCCACAGTCATCATATCTGCATGTGCCTCTGCCTGCTTCCACACGCCAAGCAGCATGGTCAGTATCAGAAAAATCACAACCAGAACCAGACTCATAATTAATGTCACCTCTATGATCGTGCTCCCCTGATTTCTATTTCTGTGCGGCTTCCTGCTTCTATCCTCGGTTCTACACTTACTTGTATTTCCGGTTCTATTCACGGTTCTATCCCACCTGCCTCTTCGTTTCTGTTCATAATTCTACTCCTGCCGGCTTTTTCGTTTCTATCCACCGTTCTGCTCCTGTCGGCTTTTTCGTTTCTATCTACCGTTCTACTCCTGTCGGCTTTTCTATTGCTATTCACCATCCTGCTTCTGTCTTTGCCTCCGTTTCTGACTGTATCTTCATTTCATGCTCAGGATCCGCATCTGGAACAAGGAGCGTATCCCGGCACTTCACTTTTCAACACACGGCGAACCGTCCGCTTTAATCCACTGCATTCTCTGGATGTATGATAGCAATCCCCGGTCGGTGTAACATAATAAATATCCGCCGGCCTCTCTCCGCAATATTCACATGCCCGCAGGCCGGGATAATTCTCATCTAATACCGCTGATGATACTGTATAGATTGTCAGCTTTAAATGGCTGCAGCTCCTGCTCAGATGATAAACCGTACTATGCTCTGCCACGTATACATATGTCTGATCTGTCGGATCCTCCGATTTCACGTATCCTACATATGCCTTTTGTCGGATGTGTGCCTGAACAGGCACATGGATACTTCGAAAAAACGGTGCCTGTATTCGCACCAGATATTTTACCCCAATGCAGATAAATCCTTCTTCATCCAGGACCGGAGTGCCATCCAGCAGAATCCCGTTTCTTCCGCCAAATACATACCGTTCTACTCTCTCGTTCTCACCAAGGAATGTCCGAAATTGCAGAAAGGCTTCTCCCCAGTCTAAAACACGGCTCCCCTCTACTTCTATTCCTTCTTCAACTACCTGTTTCAGGTACGCAGTCTCCGCCATACTGTCAGCGGTATTATTTACCGCCTGGTAAATCTGATTTTCCATGATAAAAATCTGCCCCATAGAATAAAACATCCAGAGAGCAAACAGTAATATCGGAAGAATCAGCGTCACCTCCAGAGTAGCAGAGCCCTGATTTTTCCACCCATGATTTTTCAGATCCTGATTTTTTAAATCTTGATTTTCTGTTGCTGTTTCCTCTGATTTCTCCTCATCTGCAGAGGTGCTTTGAACTGTATACTGACTCACCGGGGGGGCTTTCACAATCCGGTCCTGATTCAGAAGTATCAGATCTTCCAGAAATATCCGGCCATACCGGTTACTTCCGAACGGAGTCCTGTAACAAAGCGATAACTTTTTCTTATTTTTTGAGATCTTCTGCCTCTGCTTTGACCCACCTGTCTTTTTGTGCATCCCTGACAGGCTTCTGTGATAATTTGATGAGCCGGTATACATTTCAAAACACCTCTCTTCTTCTACCGATTTCCGCTAATTATTCTATATATCCGTCTGAAGCCTGAAAATGCCATTGCCGGTTGTCCTCCCGCACGGTCACCTGCACTTCAAAGCTTACAATACAGTTCTTTATTTCAAATTCCGGTATGGTCTCCTGAATATTCACCTGCATCACATCCAACATCCGGTAACACTGTAGCTCGGTGTCCTGTAATGCCAGCATCAGAAATAAATACTCCTCATACCGTAATCCCCGACTATCGTCACATTCTTTTCCGGATATCTGACTAATGTCAGCAAGATTCCGCAAAGATAGACTCCAGGTTGTTTCGTCCTTGGTAACCGGAACTGTTTTCCCATGCAACAATGCCTTTACATCTACCAGACTCTCACCATAGGACCAGCCTCCCAGAATGATATAGGATACCGGTTCTGCCAGTTCTACCAGTCCAACCGGTGTAAGCAGCAGTGTTGCTACTGCCAATGTCTCATCCTTCATTGTCTGGTTGCTACAGGCATAGCACATATTGGGAATAAACCGGATCCAGGACAATTGCGTAGCTACCTGTGATAAATTCTTATGATCCGACTCCTTTCCGGCAAGCAGATACTCCACTTCAAATTCCAGCAGCTGATTATTCTCACCGTCCCAATTGGTCGCATTCTGAAAGGTATCTATCGCATACAACGCAGCTTCCGGTCTATAACCACCCTGACCATTATCATCTCCACCGGCCGTCAGACCTCCAATATCATTCCAGAATGTCTCCTGCTTAAATACATCTGCCATATCCGAAAGTCCGAGATCGTCACCTTCAAATATCCAAAATCCCTTGCCCGATGTTGGATACTCTGCAGACGGCATTTCCTTCAGTCTTACGGTTTCTGTGGATATTGCCATCACCTTATCCGGAAGAACCAGATCCAGAATATCCATGCCGAGCAATAGCTTCATTGCCCCTCTCGGATCTATCATTGCTTCTCCGTCTTCTGTTTCCGTAACCGAATCTCCAATGGTCTCCACAGATATATTCTGATTCTGTCCATTCATTGCCTGTCCGGGTTCTATCGTCACCGTATGCTCAGACTGATCTTCCAGTTCCTGCTGCACAGCATCTCGATCCAGCTTCTGACCGGACTCTGTCTTTTGCAGTATCCTTTCTATCACCAGCTGCGGAACCCGAAGCTTCATATACTCATGAATCTGCTGACGAAATCCCTTTAGAGAATCCTCCGTTAATGACTGACTGTCTGTCAGCACTACCTCCTGTACCCGGAAATGATAGGGTGTCTTATCCGGCTCCAGATTATATTCCAGAAAGTCCTCTATTCTTTGCTCCAAAAAGCCTTCTCCCTTTCCGTAATATGTCTTATCCAGAGCAAGGATGTGATATCGCCGGAACAGGTCCGGCTGATAATCACCCTTTATACTTCTACAGGCCGCAGAAACCGACTGACTGCATTTCGCTTTTCCTTCCCGGATGCGTATTCCCTGCAAAACTGTAAGTATCAGTATCAGAAACACACATACGATCAAACATACAAACACCGTGATCTGTCCTTTATTCTGCATTCCTCTCATGGTTCCGGCCTCCTGTTTTACTTATATACGGTAGCTGCATCTCTGTTGATTGCTTTCCAGATCTTATTTACCAGCTGCGTAATCTGCTTCTGAAAAATAATAACCAGTCCGACCAGAACAACAATGATCAATAATACCTCTACCACACCCATACCATCTTCTGAGTGTTCACCCATTAAAAAGTCCTTGATTTCTTCCATATTCGTATTCTCCTTCCGTCATATTTCATAAATCTATTTGTTACATTGTCACAAAGCAAAATCCTTCCATGCCGGAATTATGATTACCACCATCGAAATGATCATTAACAGGATCATAGGCAACAGCATCTTCGTACCTGCCTCTTCGCCTGCCTTCTTTGCCTGCTCCTTTCGAAATGTAAATGCAGCCTGCACCTCTTCCTCCAGTTGCAGTCGAATCTCCTGTCCACCCGTGCGGAGCTGACGACTTAATAATGATGCCAGCCTCATATACGGAGCCAGACCGGTTCTTTTGCCGAGTCGCAGGTATGCCTCCTCCTGTGTGATTCCGGAACGGATTTCATTCCGCAGAATATCCAGCTCCTGATAAAGCACCTGTGTTGTCTGTCGGTTCCTTTCATATTGTTCCATAACACGCTCCAGGGCACCCTGAACGGTTGCTCCCGCTCCCAGATATAACTGTAGCTGGTTCATAAATCCCGGGTAGGCGATCAACAGTTTCTGCTTGCGCTTTTTTACTTCAAGATGCAGATTTTCCCGTTTTCGCATCCAAAGCATCAGCATGATCAGGATTCCTCCTGTCAGTACAACCGCAATCACCCTTCCTGTCTGAGATGGCAGCTCAATCCGATAGCCATTGATCTCCTTCGGAAGCGTAATATCAGCCTCATATTGCTGGGCTTCTATCTCTCTGGAAACAGCCTCTGCCAGTTCCTGCTTCTGCCTCGCTTCACCGGTCAGTATTCCGGGATAAATCATTAGCTGATACTCTCTGGTTCTTACCTCATCCTCATAGGATAATTCCAGTTGCAGCACAACCTCTGTCGGCACCTTCAATGTCTGATTATGAAGCGTTCCATTCTCCTCCAGAAGTTCATAGTCACTGCTGATCCATCGCACACCGATACCGCTTTCCGGAATGCTTTTTATCAGATTCAGATCCATTGTAATCTGTTCCATATCTTCATTTTCTCCCGGCATTTCTTCCTCCAGATATTGAAAACCGTTTTGAAACTGTGCCTCCAGTTCCTGCTCGGTATAACGCACTGCCGGTACTTCTACCTGTAGTTCCAGTTTTCGATTGCCGTTCTCAACTGCCTGCAAAGAATATTCCGTTGCATCTTCTCCATACGGCATCCGTTCCAGATGAATCTCATCTGTCTGCTGCAGATTTTCCATAAGGATGACTGCCAATACAAATATTCCTATTACAACAGCTGCAAGCATTGTCTTACGTATCAGCTCCGTATAATAGTCCTGAAGTAATTGCTCCGTCTGTGTCGGATTTCCTCCATATAGCTGCACCAGATCCTTCTGAACCGGCTCTACACGAAGCAGTCTGTTTGCCCGCAGCCACCGATAAAGCCGCCCTGCCGTTTTCTCAGTATATTTTCTGCTCACAAAGCTACACCTCGATTCTCATAATCCGGTTTCCCCAGCAGAACGCCAGAATCGTTCCCAACATACAACCGCTCATGATCAGCATGCCGGTCGCATTATGATATAGTCCGTTCAGATATCCCGGATTGCCGATACGCAGATACAACAGCATAAAAAGTGGCATTCCACACATAATCCGCTGTTCCAGCCTCTTTCCGGACAGCATTACCTGAATCTCCTGTCCGATTTCTATTTTTTCTGTTATGATTCCGGTGGTATTTTCCATAATCTGCACAAGATTACCGCCACTTCGCTTGGCCGTCCGTAACACCTCTGCAAAACTCAGAATATCTTCCTGACCACTTTCCTCTGCGAATTCAAACATTGCCTGCTCAATCGGAATATTCAGCTCTATCTTCTGAATAACCTTCCGTGCTTCCCTATCCATCGGACTGTCTCCCGTATGTAAATCCGCAAAATCCCTTTCTGCTGCCTTCCATGCATGCTCTAACGCAGCCCCTGCCTTCAGATTCGCTGTCAATATCTGCAGCAGCTCCTTGAACTCGCTCAATAGCAACGTCGCCTGATACTCCTGCCGCTTCTTCTCATATAACTTCAGAAACCATATATTTGCAGGAAATAGCAGCAGTCCCATCTTCCATGAGTCATAGAATAACCATCCCAGGACCAGACAGACCAGACTACCGACAAGCCAGACCGCCAGATACTCCGGCTTCATATAATGCCTGATATTCTTCCAGGCACCCTGCCGCCTCCAGTTTCTCTGTATGACAGACAGGCTCTTTAAACCTCCAGTCTTCATCTGTTTCCTCCTTTTCCTGTCCTCGCCTCCGGTACTTACACAATGTATGAAGCTTTATCTCTCCTTCCTGCATTCCCAGTATTTCTACCACTTCCAGAACCTTTCTCCGACCGTCGGACAATCTTCCGATATGTACAATGATGTCGATGGCAGATGCTATCTGCTGCCGGATTGCCGGCAAAGGCATCTCGATTCCCATTAAAACCATGGTTTCCAACCGATATAACATATCTCTTGCAGAATTGGCATGCCCCGTTGACAGCGATCCGTCATGTCCGGTATTCATGGCCTGAAGCATATCCAGTGCCTCTTCTCCCCGAACCTCACCGACAATAATTCTGGTCGGCCGCATCCGCAGGGAACTTCGGATCAGATCCTTGATATGAATCGCATTTTTCCCTTCTACATTGGCATTCCGAACCTCCAGCCGTACCAGATTCTCAATGGCCTGCAACTTAAGCTCTGCGGAGTCTTCGATCGTAATAATACGTTCCTCCTTCGGGATGAAATCTGCCATTACATTCAGAAAAGTGGTCTTTCCGGAACCGGTGCCACCGGATATCAGAATGTTATAACGGCTTCTGACCAGAAGTCTTAATAGCTGCGTCAGTTCCTCCGATAGCATTGCCCGTTCGATCAGATCCTTTGCACTAAAGTTATGCTTTGGAAACCGCCGGATCGTCATAACTGCACCATCCAGTGCAACCGGAGCAAGTACCACATTGACTCTGGAGCCATCCGAAAGTCTGGCGTCTACGATCGGTGAGCTTTCATTTACAATGCGATTACACTGCGCTGCCACCTGCTGAATCACATCCATGTACTTCTCTTCCGATGAAAAACCGCCCTTCCATCTTTCCAGATGCCCGTCTCGTTCTACAAAAATCTTCCGATAATTATTAATCATAATCTCTGTGATATCTTCCCGACTCATGATCGTTGCCAGACAATCCAGCCCACGAATCGAGCTGAATACCCGCTCCTTTAGTTCCAGCTTCTCCTTCAATGGAATATAACAATCGCCGGTCTTCAACAGGATCTGACGATCGATCTCCTGTTGAACCTGAAGATCACTGACTGCTTCTCTCATATTCAGTTCCGCCCGTACCATTTCCTCCAGTTCCCGACTGAGCGTATCTATATTCTCCGGCATCATGACCTGCACCTCCTCACTTCTGTTCTGCTGCTTCTATTCTGTTACCTCTATTCTGCTATCTTTGCTCTGTTACTTCTGTTCTGCTACCTTTATTCTGTTTCCTCTGCTTTACTGCTTCTGTTCTGCTCGGTTGCTATTCATCCTTCCACTGTTCACTCCAGCTATGCAGTGTTGAAAGACTCCCATCCGCACGTGCCTGCTCCAGCCACCGGACTCCATCTGTCTTTCCAAGGACTTCTTCCACATTCACCGGATAACATCTCCGGTTCAGATCCTCCCAGATACCCATTCGTTTCACACAGCGTATGAACATCTCCAGCCGCTGCCGTGCCTCCTGCTCCTGCAAATAGGGCATATAAATAACGTCAAATGCAAGAAGGCACTTCAGTTCTGCCAAACTGCCGGAACCTATATCCGCAGCTACATGTCCGTAATATCCTTCCCGGCAGATCGTCTGCAGCAACCACTCCATATCCTCTGCACTCAGCTCCCGTAACTCCTGGTAGCAGCCCGCACTGGGAATAAAATCATATCCCATTTTTGTCTGTGCCAGTGCCTTCAGCTGCATGGACAGATTTTCGGATCTCTGTTTCAGGTAGTAAAGCACCGTTTCCATAGCAGTCCCTTCCGGGCCGTATTCTTCCATGCCAAGATATAGGGTTCTTCCCGACATAGCAATGTCATCTACGCTTGAATTCTCCGGCTGCCCGCTCCAATACTCACACAGGGCTCCGGCCAGCCGGCTCTTTCCGCTTCTTCCGATGGGAGAATATATGCCGATTGCCACACCCTCCTGTCCGCTACCGATAAATGTCCTCTTCTGTCCGAGTACTTCCAGCATCTTCTTTACCAGAACCGACGCCGGTGAATATTTGGAGATGCCTTTTACTTTACCAACCATTTTGTCAGCCCCCTCACCAGCCGATCCACCAGCCATCCCATTAGCGCTCCTGCCGATCACTTCGCCGGATCCTTCCGGATGTTCTCCACGCCTTAACAGTAGCAGTACCGGCACAGATGCCAGTATCTCATCCGATAATTTCCCACAGCTCCGATCCGCTGCCGCAGCTCCGAAAACCATTGCTTCATCTACTACGATCATATCTGTCTCATGCTGTCGCAAATACTCCTGCAGCTGCTCCACTCCGGTAAATGCCATTGCCAGAATCGGGATTCCGGCATTCCGGTTTATATAATTCATAAGTGCAATTGTAAAGGATGGCTCGGTATCACAGATTGCCACCTTATAACTTTTCAAAAATCCAGCCACCTCCTGATCATCCAAATAGCATATCCTGCCAGAATCGCTATGGAGAAATGTACTGTGTATCGGGTATCTCCCCGATCAAATCCGCTATCATATGGGATAATGTGTCCTGTGATCAAACAGGTCCGAACATAATTCCAGAATACTTGTAAACGATTCACCAGATTACGGTGATATAACATATGAATCATAGCCAGCGCACCGCCGACTAAAAAGGAGTAAAGCATAACATGCAGGACTTCCATCCCCGCTGCTCCTCCTATGACAGTTAGCAACTTAATATCTCCGGCTCCCAGTACCCGAACCCGATGTAACAAAAACAAAGCTATCATCGGAATCCCTATCCCTGCAAGAATACCCGGTAATCCGCCGCTTCCTCTTATACAGAAGCTGCCACCCGCACTGATCAGAACACCGATCAGTGTCAGAAGATTCGGAATCCGATATGTCCGAAGATCAAATATCACTGCCAGAATCAATATACC